>JAJRYW010000362.1 GCA_024275555.1 Calditrichota bacterium
AATGATTACGGCGCCGGCGTGATCGACGTGTGGGCGGCGTTCCTCAGTTTAGGTGTGCCCGCCGCGCCGGAACAGTTCTCCGCCTACAGCGATTACACCATGCCCGCCTCCATGCAACTGCTCTGGCACGATCCCACCCACCTGGCCAACGGAGATACGCTCACGCCGGGAAGCTTCAAAATCCATATCAAGCGTGATGGAATGGTGCTCGACTCGATTGCTGCCGGAATAGGGGAGTACCTCGACGCCGGTTTAACGGACGGCCAGGAGTATCACTATGAAATCTATGCCCAAATTGACACCTCAGGCTTAGCCAGCCAAACCGTCGCGGCTGCCTGGATTGCCGGCGGTTCGCCGATTCCCAACCCGCCGCTTAATTTTTCTGTTTCCGGGGATCAGAATCAAATCAATATTACCTGGAGCAATCCGGCGGAGAATATCGACGGAACGCCTATGGATGATTTTGCCGGGGTGAATCTTTACCAAAACGGCGTCCTGGTCGCTGCTTTTAATCGCGCCCGCAGCGATACCGGCAGCGCCGATACAGACAGTTACGCCCCTGCCGCCCCGGGTTTTTATGAATGGCGTCTGACCGTGATCGATGATGAAAATCCACCAAACGAAAGCGCCCCTTCCGCATCGGTGGGCACCCCGCTCAGCGTGCCTTTTCTGGAAGAATTCAGCCAGGCCGGAGATCCCAACCCGGGCTTGTGGATTAACCAAAACGCCGATGTGAATGACCGGGCCGATCAACCGCCCAGCGGGCCGTATGCGCTCAATCTCAATGGGTTGCCCAACGGAGAAGATATCATCGAAAGCAAGGCAATTGACCTGAGCGCCCTGCAGGGCAGCGGGGTGCAATTGTCTTATTATTACCAGCCCCAGGGGACCGGAAACCGGCCCGAGACCGAGGACAGTCTGCGGCTTTATTTCAAAAACGACCAGGGCGAGTGGCTGTTGGTGCGGGCCTACCCCGGAACCGCTGTGCAGCCCTTTCAGCAGGAGCTGGTCGACATCGAAAGTGAACCTGCCGGAAACGGCACATTTTTTCACGGGCAGTTCCAGGTGCGCTTCCGCAGCACCGGGGGAGCCGGCACCCTGCCGAATGACGATTGGTTTATTGACAACGTCGCCCTGGACCTGCCCACCGGCATTGAAGACCAGGCCGGCCCGCCCCGTCAATTTGCCGTGGACGCCAACTATCCCAACCCGTTTAATCCCATTACCACCATTCGTTACCAGTTGCCGCACCGGGAACGGGTTTCGCTGGTGATCTTCAACACCCTGGGCCAGAAAGTGCGCACCCTGCTGGATCAGCCCATCGGCGCCGGTGTGCACCAGGCAGTCTGGAACGGCCGGGATGATTTGGGCCGGCCGGTCGCCTCGGGAATCTACCTGTATCGGTTTCACGCCGGGGAATTCCAGCGCACCCAGAAAATGATTTTGCTGAAATAGGCCGGTAACATTTTAGAGGTCGCTAATTAAATGCGGCAGACAGGCGAACGAAGCGGAGCGAGAAATCTGGGCGCCTACAACACCCTGTTTGCTGAAATAATTGAACGGTAAAGACAAGGTTTCGAGTGTTAACAGATTTCTCTCTTCGTTCGAAATGACAATGTAGAGACGCCCGGCATGGCGTCTCTGCTTATAGACACGTGAAAAAATTTGAGAAGGCCGCCAGTTCTCAGGCAACCGCATTCCGGTCTGCCGGAACTGTGAAGCATGTCGCAAGCTTATGATCTTTGAAAAATCAACCGGGCCGCTTTAAAAGGCATGTAAGCTGGTAGCCGCATTCCGGTCTGCGGGAATTGCGAAACAGCGCCGCAACAAAGACAGTAAATATGCGCAGTTTAAAGTGTGCGAGTACTCATTTGCTTTAGTCTTGGCAATGTAAGCGGAGCTTAGAGGGAAAAGTGCGTTCCAAGCGGAAGCTTGGAACGAGGAGGAAGCGCAGTCTAAAGCCTGCACCTACCGGTAATCAGAGTAAATATGCGCATTCTTGCCAAAGGCATCCCTTCGGGAAAAGCCTGTGTTTACATCCCGTTTTATCGGGGCGCCTTGGAACGAGGAGGATAAAAGAGGAACACCAAACTTCAGTTTGGCTGTGACAATAATTTCTATGTTGCTGGAGAGAATTATCGTCTACGTATCGCTGTCAAGCTGAAGCTTGACGCTCCTGTTTCCCCTCCCGCTCCCGTACATTGAAGCGCAGGCCGGCAGCCGCTCCGAAGGAGCCCCTTCGGAGCGGCTACCAGACCAGACTATATTCGCGGATTAATTTACGCCTCTATAAATTTCCCCACCCCGGCCCTCCCCGAAATCGGGGAGGGAGGCCGGTTTCCCCGATTTCGGGCTTCGTCGTGAGCTCAGCCGAACGGGGGATTAAGAGGGGGATATTACTATTGCATGAAGGCAACTACCCAAATACATTTCATTTTTCGGAAACTAATTCACGTCTCAATAAAGAGCAGTCTATCAATAACCTGAGTAGTTACTTTAATTTTGCCGGGAGGGCTGAATAAGTTATCCCGGAATTGTTTAACAGCAGTCCGATTAAAACCGTACGGAATTCTATGAAACTATCATCCCCACTGTTTTTTTTGTGCCTGGCAACGGCCTTGCTTATGACCGGTGTTGCCCAGGAATGGCGCCTGCGGACAACGCCTACCAACATAACCCTCCAATCCCTCAGTTTTGTCGACAGCCTGACCGGGTGGGCTGCCGGAGATTCCGGAATTATCATCCACACCAGCGACGGCGGGCGGAGTTGGAGCATCCAGAACAGCAACACCCCGGAAAATATTCGCGATATTTTTTTCCTGGACCATAATTACGGTTGGGCGACAGCCTGGAGCTTATCCAATCCCTTCGGCACCCTGATCCTTTCCACCACCGATGGGGGCGTCAGCTGGACCGTCGATCCCTTCGCCGAAGAAAACATATTCATGAATACGGTTTTCTTTTTAGATTCTTTGAACGGCTGGATGGGGGGCACGCCGGGCGGCTTATTCTTTAGCCGGGACGGCGGGAAACATTGGACCCGGGCGCCCGTGGATTCCGGGGGCGGGGCCGGGATGCCGGTGGAAAATTTCCTTTTTTATGATTCACTCTACGGATACGCCAACGGCGGCAAGATTGATTTAATGGGCGTGGTGTGGCGGACCGTCGATGGAGGACAATCCTGGTCGCCCCGGGCGTTAGGTCCGGAACCGATCCGGCAGCTTCATATTTTTGATTCGTTAAATGTCATTGGTGTGGGGGGCGATTTCGAATACGGCGCATCCGTGGTGCACACCACCGACGGCGGCGAGAGCTGGAACTATCGCACCCTGGGGATTTTCGGCATGGCCCTGGCTTTATCCTTCCGCACCGAACAGGAAGGCTGGGCGCCCATCGGTTATGCCCGCACTTTCATGCGCACTACCGACGCCGGCGAAACCTGGCAGGAAATCCAGACTCCCCAGGACGCCGTAATCCTGGATTTGGTTTTCACAGATTCTCTGCACGGCTATGCGGTGGGCGCTAACGGGGTCTTTTTAACCTTTGATAATTTAGTGGGCGTCGCCCTGGCCGGCGAACGTCCCAATCGGCCCGAAGAGCCCATCTTGCTCCGGAACTATCCCAATCCCTTTAATCCGTCCACAAATTTGAGTTTTCGCATTACCGAAAGCGGCCTGGTGGAATTAGCCGTCTATGATTTGTTGGGGAGACGGATCAGAACGCTGGTAAACAAAACGCTTCTTCCGGGACGCTACCAGGTTGTGTGGGATGGCAGAAATGAGTTTGGGGAGGCGGTTCCCAGCGGGGCATACTGGTACCGTTTAAACACCGGGGGATTTGTACAGACCCGGCAGATGCTTTTGGTGCGCTGAGCCTCGCAGCGGTTTTCGCGTTGTTTTGCTCTGCGCAACCGGTGCGCCGCGTGTGTCAGCCCGGGCAGCGGAAAGCCCGGCGGGACAGCGTGTGCAGCCGGATCTAATTCAATAACAACAACTTTTTCGTTTGCTGTTCCCGGCCGACGCTGAGGCGGTACAGGTAAACCCCGCTCGGCAACCCCCGCGGCGCCCACTGGTAGGTATAGGTTCCGGCCGATAGCGATTGATCCACGATAGTTGCCGTCCGTTTTCCTTCCAGGGAATAGACTTCCAGCCGAACATGACCCGCTTTACGTAAAGTAAAAGGAAATTGGGTGCTCCCGTTAAAGGGATTGGGGAAGTTCTGTTCCAGCAGAAAATTCCCCGGCGTGTTAGCGGATTCGGATTGGGGGATTCCGGTAGGCGCCAGGTCGATGCGGGCGCTCCAGGCCTGGTAGATGCCGGTATAATTATCCATCCAAACCGGGTAGAGGACATTCCCAACCGCAACAATATCAATATTATCTCCCTGGTAGCCTTGCCCCAGTCCGCCCAGGGGAAGCGGTTTAAAATGGTGGTCGGCGATCTCATACTCTTGCCAGGTGTCGCCGCCGTCAACAGAGCGGGAGAGGAACACCCCGGTGGAATCGCTGGTGGTGGTGCGGTCATCATAATAAAGAATGTTTATGGCGCCCTGGTCATCCACGGCAATAGCGGGCATAAACTGAATTTTGCCATTATTCAGCGCGTCCTGGTTTACCCGGATGCCGGCCGACCAGCTTGCTCCGCCATTGGTCGAACGATGCAGAATAATATCCGGATCGTTTCCGGCCGGGGCCAGGTTGCTCTGGGCGTTGACGATGTAAATCCATCCGTCCCGGGGGCCGCCGCTGTTGTCCACGGCAATGCGGGGCAGCCCGTCTACGCGAATGTTTGACTTCTCGGGCATCAACCCCCGGATGCCCCGGACTGCGTAGGCGTTTTCCGTGACAGACCAGGAGCCGCCCCCGTCCGCCGAGGACGCGTAGCCGATGGAAATTTCCGTAAAGGGCGAGGATGTCTGCACCCGCGCCCAACAGACATGCACCCGGCCGTCGGCGTCTATAGCGATATCGCCGCCGGCGCTTTGCTGGGTGGGGTTGTTGATCCGGATGGGAGCAGACCAACTGGCCCCGCCGTTGTCCGTATATACAATCGAGGTGGGGTAGGGGCTGAACAGGTTAACCCACACCGCGTAAGTGCGGCCGTAGAAATTGCTGGCCGGAAAACCGTCGCTGGCCACTGCGGCCCGCTCCAGTAAATCCGTGGTGATGGTGTATTGCGACGACAAGCTCAATCCCCGGTCGGTGGAAAAATGAGAGTAGAGACCGGTGAAGGGGCCGCTGCCCAGGCGGGTCAGAATAAACCGGCCGTCCTTATCGATGGCAATACCCGGATCGCCGCCGTGGAAGGGGATGGGGCTGCCGGTGCAGGTGTCGTTGCCGAACCAGCTATTGCCGCCGTCCGTGGATGCGTAGACGCCCTCGGAAACGAAGAAAGGCGAAAAGTTGATCGTATTCGCAGAGGCAAAGAGAACATTCGGGTCGCCGGGATGCACGGTGATCAGCACTTCGGTTTGCGTGACAGCGCTCGGGTAGAGCCGAAAGCTCGGATTAACTTGTATATTTTGTCCCAACACGGCGATGATGGGAAGCATGGCGGTCAAAACCGATAACAAAAAGCAACGAAACATAGTCATTCTTTTCTCTCCTGAATCGGGATATTCCCGCTTTAAATCCGGCGTTTTTACACGCTTTGCCCCGGTTTTCCGGGGCGCCTTGTAACCGGGCAAATCGGCAACCGGTTGTCGACAGGGGCCCGGAAGGGCTAAAAGATATAGCTAAAATTGATGGAACCAAAATAGTTTCTGGGGGCGCCTGCTTCGTAAAAGCGGCCTTCGGTGGAATTGGAGTTCACAAAGGCTGTGTAGGTTTTATCAAACAGGTTGTCGACGCCGAAGGATACCAGGGCGCTCAAACGGCCCAACTGCAAGTCCACCCCGGTGGTGCTGTTGAGAATCTGAAACCCATCGGTCTTGTCCGAATTGCGATCATCCACGTACATCCCGCTGACCGCCCAGGAGGAAAGCTTGGCAAATAAGGTTACCCCGGGTTTCCATTTGTGCTCGAATGCTGCCGAGAGAAAAAGATTGTGGCGGGGATTGCTGGGAACGGTGTTGCCGGAAAAATCCCGCTCGCGGGTGACAAAGTTGCCGGTGGAATCCAGCTCGATAACGCCGGAGGAGTATTTTTGATAAACAAAATCGGAAAATGTGTAGGCGATGTTGAATTTAAAGCCGGAGGCGAGCAGAACATCCCCGCTGATCTCCAGACCGGTGCGATTGGTCTCGGCGGAATTGCGGTAGAACACTTCGCTCAGAATTTC
>JAJRYW010000363.1 GCA_024275555.1 Calditrichota bacterium
AGTCGAATATTATCATTACCAAAGATGGACGGCGCGTGGCCGACATCTGGGCTAACTATATTGCCGTGTACAATGAACTCGGACAGACGCTTCTGCGCGACAGTATCCACGTCGACTTTTATAATCGCGAGGGAGAGCATAATTCCCAACTGACCGCCGATCAGGGAATCGTGGACAATAAAACCAAGAATCTTACCGCTATGGGCCATGTGGTTGTGGTGTCGGACAGCGGGGTGGTGCTGGAAACCGAGGAACTGCTGTGGGACAATCAGAAGCAAAAGGTCATCAGCGAAACCCCGGTAAAGTTTACCACCCGCACCGACACGCTGTTTGGCGACTCGTTCATCTCCGATCCCGATCTGAAAAATTATGAAATCCGTAACGCGCGCGGCTATTCCAAACAATTGCTCCCGGTTGAGAAAAAGTGAGGCGTCTGTGACCTTGTCCTTATTGCGCCTCCTGTTTTTCCTGCTGCTGACCGGCCCGGTTCTGTTTACTCTTCAGGCCCAGGATCGCCTGGAATTAATCCACTCCGATGTTTCCCGGGGCAGTATCATCAACAGTAAGGAAGATATTAAAATTCTCCAGGGAAATGTGCATGTACGCCAGGACACCCTGGAAATATTCTGCGACCTGGCGGTGTACTATCCCCACCGGCAAAAAGCGGTGCTCACCGGCAATGTGCGCTTGATTCGCGGGAGCGAAGTGCTTACTGCGCAAAAGGTGACTTATTTTGAACAAGAGAAGAAGGCTATTGCCGAAGACAGCGTGCATGTACAACGCCCCGGGCAGGAGCTGTTCAGCGAGTACCTGGAGTATTATTATGAAACCGATCAGGCCCTGGCAAAGCGGAATGTGCGGATTATCGATCAGGAATCCCGCGTGGTTGTGACCGGAAGAGAAGGAGAGTATCTGCCCGACCAGCAACGCAGTGTAATTCGGGGAAAGGCGCATTTTCAGCAAGTGAGCCGGGATGAGCAGGATACCCTGCACATTTATGCCCGTAAACTGGAATATCGATACGCCCCGACCCGCCTGGCCATTGCCCGGGATTCGGTGCGGATTTACCGGGGCGCACTTACCGCCCAATGTGACTCGGCAGCCTATTTTCTGGATGATGAACGGGCTTTTCTGCGCATCAACCCCTCGGCGCAGCAGGAGAATAATGAGCTGACCGGCGGAGAAATGGAGCTGATTTTTGAGCAATCCCAGTTGCAGGAGATTGTGGTCCGGGAAAACGCCCTGGCCATCTCTGTGGAAGATTCCAGCGCCGGAAAGGTGAATCGGTTGACCGGCAAGCTGATCCGAGCCTATATTCAGGATAATCAAATCCGGGAACTCTGGGCGGTGGATAACGCCCGCAGCCGTTATTATCTGAAGGATGAATCCGGCGACCAGGGTTTCAACACCGCCTCGGCAGATACTATCCTGATTTCCTTCCGGGAGGGCGAGGTTAACCAAATTACGGTGATTGGCGGCTCCCAGGGGATTTATTACCCGGCCGATTACCAGGGCAAAAAGGAAACGGAGTTTTGATGTGAGTTCAGACAACGGGAATCAAAAATCAGTCCTGGTTGCCAAATAATTGGTGAAAGTTTACGGAAAGCGCACCGTGGTCAACCAGGTGAGCCTGAAAGTGAAGCAGGGCGAGATTGTGGGATTGCTGGGCCCCAACGGGGCAGGGAAGACTACCTCGTTTTACATGATTACCGGGTTGATTCGCCCTAATGGCGGCCGCATTTACCTGGATGAGCGGGATATTACCAAGCTGCCCATGTATAAACGGGCCCGCCAGGGGATTGCCTATTTGCCGCAGGAGGCCTCTATCTTTCGCAAACTGACTGTAGAGCAAAACCTGCTGGCCATTATGGAAGCATTAAAGTTTCCCAAAGCGGAACGGGAACGCCGCTGTCAGGAACTAATGGAAGAATTGCGGATTGCCCATATCGCTAAAAGTAAGGGCTACAATCTCTCCGGCGGGGAGCGCCGCCGTACCGAAATTGCCCGGGCCCTGGTTACCAGTCCCAAATTTATTTTGCTGGATGAACCTTTTGCCGGAGTCGACCCGATTGCCGTGCAGGATATTCAATCGATTGTCAAAAACCTGAAAGCCAAAAATATCGGTATTTTGATTACCGACCACAATGTGCACGAAACCCTCTCGATTACCGACCACGCGTACCTGCTTTTTGAAGGTAAAGTACTCAAGCAAGGCGACAGCGAATCGTTAGCGAATGACCCTGAAGCGCGCAAACTTTACCTCGGCGAAAAATTCCAGTTGTATCGGTAGACCGAAAAGGAGTATAACGCGCTCCACATCTCAAGTGCAGATCACATTGCCGGAAGCCTGACCCCCTGTAGGGAAATTCATGTTCCCCCATTACGCATAGAATTATTGACTTCAATTTCAGGGGTCGATTTTAAAACTTGCTTTACAAACCGTGTGGTTGAAACTATCGATGACGTTGAAATAAATTTCATAAGTTTGAAACATCTAAAACAGAACAAGAAGGCCAGTGGCAGACATAGAGATTTATAGACCCGTGAATTAGTATGAGAATGAAATTGTTTGAATGTGATGAACGAATTTCCCATGAAATTTCCCCACCCCAGCCCTCCCCGAAATCGGGGAGGGAGGCCGGTTTCCCTCCCGGCCAGCCGGGAG
>JAJRYW010000364.1 GCA_024275555.1 Calditrichota bacterium
CGGTCGCCGGAATGATTGCCCGCTATATCGAATCATCCCAATGGCAGGAAGATGACTTTCTCATCTCTTCATTCGATCATCACCAATTAGTGGAAATCAAACAGTTGCATCCCGGCCTGCGCATTGGCGCGCTAACGTCCTCGATTCCCATCGACTACGCTGCTTTTGCCGAGGAACTGGGGGCATGGTCGTTACATCCTTCCTTCGAATTTCTGAACCAGGACTTTATTACCGACGCCCACCGGCGCGGTCTGCTGGTGTTTCCTTACACGGTGAACAGCCGGGAAGACCTGGAAAAAGCCCGTCGGTTAAGTGTTGATGGCGTGTTTACCGATTTCCCTGACATCGTGATTGGAAGCCGCTGAAAAAAATTGACGGCTGAGACTTTTTGCCTATGAGATTTTTTTTATTTGTGGGCGGCCCTTTGGGACGAAGAGCGACGACTGCCGACACATTCAACGGCCCTGCGGCGCTACATTCTCCAAAGGTATGATAGAGGAATGGCAAACATATTTTCCCCAAACGATAAGCGATGTTCTCCGGTGTAAAAAATAATTCTGCGGATGTGCCGGGGAATTATGCTCATCCTCTTTTGGTTGAAAATCAACCATCAGATGGTTGATTTTCAACCGGTTTTTTGCCGATTTTTTCATCCTCCGAAAATCACGACGTAGCACTGGATTACGTGCATACCCAACTCCGCCAGATGTTTGCTTGCGCCGGCCTGCTCTTCCGGAGTAAGGCGGAGAAACATGGCTAGATTTAACGGCAATGCTTCATGATTAGGTTGGATGCGAATTTCGGTTGCCTGTAAGCCCGGGCGATTTATATTTGGTGCAGATAACCAATGACGCAGAACTTCAAACGAACAGGAAGAGCAGATGAGCGAAAAGGCTTTTCAGGATTATTACCCGGAGGATGTCAGCCGTTGCTATGGTTGCGGCCGGCTGAATGAACACGGGCATCAAATCAAAAGTTACTGGGATGGCGAGGAGACGGTTTGCCGCTATGAGCCAAAACCGTATCACATCGCTATCCCCGGCTACGTTTACGGCGGGCTGATCGCTTCTTTGGTTGACTGCCACGGAACCGGAACCGCGGCGGCTGCGGCATACCGCGCGGAAGGCCGGGGGATGGACACGCTGCCCGCGCTGCGCTTCGTAACCGCCTCCCTGCACGTCGACTATCTGCGCCCTACGCCCCTGGGAGTGACGTTGCTGCTTCGGGGGCAGATCAAAGAAATCAAGGGGCGCAAAGTTGTAGTGACCATCCGGGTTTATGCCGAGGAGGAACTTTGCGCCAAAGGCGAAGTGGTGGCGGTGCAGGCGCCGGAAAACTGGCTGGAGAAGAAGTAGAGTACCCCTTTCCCGGATTGTTGCTTTGAACTTGCTTGCCTGCTCCGTTGGAGCCGCGTCGTGGGGTTGGGGAATGTTCAGTGCTACGCGGGGCAAGGATGCTGAAAGTCCGGAGGAGGTCTCTGTCTTACATCCGGCCTCCGTGTTTTCGCGAGGCGGGAGCCCCGGTAGAACGCTCCACAGCGGGGCCGTGGAGCGAGGTGTTTCAGCGTAGCTCACTAAGGTGAGAGGATAATTAGTGTTTGGCCGAAAACTCGAGAGCGCGCACCATGAATTGTGCAAGCGGCTATGTTAGCCCTGAAAGGGCGTCAATATTATAGCCCAGGGCAACGCCCTGGGAAAATTGATAAATCACCATTAACCCTGAAAGGGTGAC
>JAJRYW010000365.1 GCA_024275555.1 Calditrichota bacterium
GCCTCCACCCGGGTGCGCTCCAAAACATTCTGGGCAATACGTATTCCCTCTTCCTGGGCTTCTTTCTCAATATCTTTCAGCAGAACTTGTTTGGCTTCTTCCCGGGAAAGCCCCGAGATTTCCTCCAGTTTCTGGATTTCCTCGGTGATCAGTTGATGCAGTTCCTCGGTTTTACGCTGCAGATAAGCTTCCTTTTCGCTTAATTGCTTGGATTGCTGCTCAACCTCCCGTTCCTTTTTATCCACCACCTCGGCTTTCCGGTCGATATCCACTTCACGCTGGTCTAACTGGTATTCCATTTTGCTCAGTTGAGATTTCCGCTGCTCAAGCTCTCCCTCCAATTGTTGCTTTAACTGGTAAATCTCTTCCTGCGCTTCAATCAGTTTTTCTTTTTTGGTGGTTTCCGCTTCCTTCTCGGCATCTTCAAGTATAGCTTCCGCAAGTTTCCTGGCATTTAGTAACGATTTATTTGAAGTTATCTTAAGGTATAAGAATACAGCGGCACCACCAATCACAATTCCAATAATCAAGGCAACAGCCCATTCCATGATGTTCACCTCCGCTTAAGTGCAAAAGAAGATAGTGTTGGTGCGATCCCCCAATGCTTTTAGATTTGATGTTCCTTCATAAAAAAATCCCTGCACAGTTCAGGCACATTTGAAGAAGAACCTGTGTTCGACACAGTGGGTGTCTGCCCAAACGGTTCACGCTTCCTTCTCGAAGAAGGCCTGCATTAGACGTCCGGAGTCAAACTCCCATATTCATAGTGTTGGTTCTTCCAAATGATAACCTGAACCACTGCAGGGATATGTTTTAAACCTCAGAATGAAAACTTATATGGTTGTCAATCTGTTGACATAGATCCTTTGTTTTATTCTCTAATTCAGAAAGTTTTTTCTCCAAATTAGCACATTGTGCTTTAAGGGTAAAAAGTTCATCAGCGATATTCAGGGCGGCCAATACCGCAATCTTGGTCTGAGATTTTACTTTCGTATTTTCCGAAAGTACCGCAATCTTTCGATCCACAAACCGGGCAACCTTTTCTACATGCTCAGGCTCCTGGTCGGATTTGAGCGAATAGCCGGCGCCGAAAATTTCTACCTGGAGCGTATGTTTACCCATCACGTCGTTCTAAATTCTAAGGTTTTACATGGTCATGAAAAATCTAAACATCCAATTTATCAAGTTTGACTGCCAGACGTTCTACTTTATTTTTGATGAGTTTTTCCTTCTCCTTCAATAATTTGTTTTCTTTTTTTAACTCGGTTAACTGGTTTTCTAATTTTTCAATCTCCGGTTGGTTTTGATGATTATGTTCTCCCCTTTCCATTAATTCAATTTTTTTTGTCAGGTTCCGATTTTCTTCTCTCAATGTATCAACTAAAGTCAACAGCTTCTCCACCCGCTCTGCCAGGGCAGACAGGTGCAAATCTTCGCTCTCTAATCCCTCAAACTCAGGTTCTAAGCTGGGCGTCATATTCTTTCTGCAATGCTTTTAAAATCTTACCGGTTGCTTGATTTACTTCCTCTTCCGTCAGCGTCTTTTCCGGCGATTGAAAGTGAAGCCGGAAGGCGACGCTTTTCTTGCCACTCGCCACCTGTTTGCCGCGATAGACGTCGAACACATCCATCCGGGTTAAAAAACGGCCGCCGTTTTTGCCGATGGTGTTCATCAACCCGCCCACGGGCAAAGTCTCATCGACCACCACGGCCAGGTCCCGCTCTACCCGCGGATACCTGGGAATCGGTTGATAAAGCTGCTCGGTAGAGCGCACCTCAAACAGCGTTGTCACATCAAGCTCTGCTACAAACACCGGGGATTCAATCTCGAACGCCTTCAGGAGTTCATCCCGAACTTTGCCAATATACCCCAGTGAGCGATGACCTGTTTTAATCCCTAATGCCTGATTGGCAACGGCAAAATTATCATAATCAATAAATTCAAGGTTGTCAAGGGAAAATTTGTCAGCAAGTCGCTCCACAAACCCCTTAATATCATAAAAATCATAGCTTTGCCATTGGGAAGCCCAGAGGTCTTTTTCTCGCTTTCCGGTCAGGGCTACCCCCAGCTTCATCTGCTCCACCGGCTGCTTATCCAGGCTGCCCGGGTGCTTAAAGATGCGCCCGATTTCAAATACGGCCAGATCGCTGATTTGCCGGTTGATGTTCCACTGCAAAACCCCCAGCAGCGCCGGGATAAGACTGTTGCGCATCCCGTTCATATCCTGGCTGATCGGGTTTAAGATGGGGTAAATCGATTCCGCACTCCAGCCCTCCCATTTGGCCCGGTTGATCATGCTGTTGGTGACCACTTCCCGGTAGCCGATCCCACAAACCAGGTTCCGCAACTCGTCGATGAAATCGTCCATCGGGTTGGTTTTAGCCAGGTAAGGAAACGGAGCAGATACGGCGGTGGGGATGTTGTCGTATCCATAGAGCCGCCCGACCTCCTCGGCCAAATCGGCGCTCATGCGGATATCCGGGCGGAAGGTCGGCACAGTTACCCGCGGGCCATCAACCAGCAAACCGATCCGCTGCAGTTCCTCCGCCATCTGCTCCCGGGTCAGTTGAGTGCCCAGCAGCTTATTAATTTGTTCAACTTTTAAATCTATTTCCACCGGGTGGATGGGAGAGGGGTAGGCGTCCACCACCCCTTTGCAGACTTCCCCGCCGCCCAACTCCAACATCAGTTGAGTCGCGCGGGCCTGGGCGTACAACACGCCGTTGGGGTCGGCCCCGCGTTCAAAACGCTGGGAAGCCTCGCTGCTGATTCCCAGGCAACGCACACTTTTTTGGATGTATTCCGGGGTAAAATAGGCGCTTTCCAGCAACACCTCGGTGGTGTCGTCGACCACTTCGGAATTCAGCCCGCCCATGATACCGCCCAATGCCACCGGCTTCTCGGCGTCACAGATCAGCACCGTACCGGCCTTCAGGATATGTTCTTTCTCATCCAGCGTAATAAATTTTTCGCCCTCCCGGGATTCCCGGACGATTATTTTCCCGCCGGCAATAAAGCGAAAATCAAAGGCGTGCAGGGGGTGGCCGGTTTCCATCAGCACGTAGTTGGTGGCATCGACCAGGTTGTTGATAGAGCGCACCCCCACGGCTTCCAGGCGGCGCACCATCCATTCCGGGGACGGCTGCACCGTCAGCCCCCGGATTAGGCGTGCGGCATATCTCGGGCAGCCTTCCGGGCAGAGAATTTCCACGGCCACATGCTGCTCCACCGGCGCCCCGGCCTCCGGAAAATCCGGCCTGGGCAGATGAAGCGGTTTGTCCAGGATAGCCGCGGCTTCCCGGGCAATCCCGATATGGGAAAGCGCATCCGGCCGGTTAGGAGTAACGGCCAGGTCCAAAATCCAATCCGTCTCGAAGTTGAGCGCTTTGGCCAGCGGCTCCCCGACAGCCAGGCCGTCCTCCAGCACCCAGATGCCCTCGGATTTATCGGCCAGCCCCAGTTCCTCTTCGGAGCAGATCATCCCCGCCGACTCTACCCCGCGGATTTTCGCTTTGCGGATTTTCAGCCCGACGGGCAGTTCCGCTCCCACGGTGGCCACGGCCACGGTTTGCCCGGCGGCCACGTTGGGCGCCCCGCAGATAATCTGCAGCGGCTCGCCGCCGCCTACATCAACCGTGCACAGGGAAAGCTTATCCGCATTGGGATGGGCTTCCCTGGCCAGCACTTTGCCAATCACCACCCCGGGGATATTCAGCCCCCGCTCGGCGACGCCGTCCACTTCAAATCCAACCATAGTCAGGCGTTCGGCAAGCTCGTGGGCGTCAATCGAAAGGTCTGTAAAATCGTTTAACCAGTTGTAGGAAATTTTCATGAGAATTGCTCCAGAAATCGCATATCATTTTCGAAGAACAAGCGGATATCATCAATGGCGTATTTCAGCATGGCCAGCCGGTCGATGCCCACGCCGAAGGCCCAGCCGGTGTATTTTTCCGGATCGATACCGACTTCGCTGAGCACATTGGGATGCACCATTCCGCATCCCAGCAGTTCCAGCCAGCGCCCCCCGCGGGAAGATTCCCACCATAAGTCCATTTCCGCGCTGGGCTCGGTAAAGGGGAAGTAGCTGGGACGGAACCGTACTTTGAATTCTTTGCCGAACATTTCCCGGACAAAGACGGAGAGCACCGCCTTCAGATCGGCCATGCTGACGCCTTCATCCACACACAACCCTTCCACCTGGTGAAAGACCGGGGAGTGGCTGGCGTCCGGGGTGTCGCGCCGGTAGACCCGCCCGGGGGCAATAATGCGCACCGGCGGCTTTTGCCGGAGCATGGTGCGGATCTGTACCGGGGAGGTGTGGGTGCGCAGCACCAGGTCTTCGGTAATGTAAAGGGTATCCTGCATATTCCGGGCCGGGTGCAGCCGGGGAATATTCAGCGCCTCAAAATTGTAGTAGTCGGTTTCCACTTCCGGGCCGTCTGCCACGGTAAAACCCAGTTTGGCAAAAATTTGCTTGGCTTCCTCGCGCACCACGGAGAGGGGATGCTTGCCGCCGTAGGCAGGCTGTCTTCCCGGCAGGGTCAGGTCTATGGTGCTCTCTTTTTTGGCTGCCCCAAATTGTTCTTTGCTCTGCCGGATCAGCTCTTCCACTTCCCGGCGCAACTCGTTGAGCATTTTACCGACCGCGGGGCGCTCCGCTTTGTCGACTTGCCCGAGCTGCTTAAACAGCCCGGTAACCAACCCGTTTTTGCCCAGGAACTTGATGCGGAATTGTTCTACCGCCCGGGCGTCGCTAAGCTGTTGGAAATCTTGCAAAAATTGCGCGCGTACCTGATCAATCTGTTCCTTCATCGCTGTTCTCCGGGGGAGATGGTCGCCTCTCCCCTGCTCTGTTTGAATCGGTTTTTGCAATTGACACGACAAAACGAGTTTTGTCGCTCCTGCCGGATAAAAAAATAGGAATTGAATACAAGACTCAATTCCTATTTTCGTCGAGGCAAGCCGGCCGTCAAGCGCTTACTTGCTCGACCAATGCTTTAAATGTTTCCGGTTCATGCATGGCGATATGCGCCAGCGCTTTGCGAT
This sequence comes from Calditrichota bacterium, assembly GCA_024275555.1. Lineage (GTDB taxonomy): Bacteria > Calditrichota > Calditrichia > RBG-13-44-9 > J075 > JAJRYW01. The sequence continues at coordinate 5,048 of JAJRYW010000365.1, forward strand.
CCAGTTCGATGTTTTTTTCACTCAAACCGTGCATGAATTTGGAATAGGTAATTCCGTTCATGCGGCAGGCTGCGTTAATCCGCACAATCCAGAGCCGCCGGAAGAGACGCTTTTTCTGGCGGCGATCCCGATAGGCGTACTGCAGACTCTTTTCCACCTGATCTTTTGCCGTGCGGTATAAACGGCTTTTGCCCAGCCGGTACCCTTTAGCGAGTTTTAAAATCTTTTTATGCCGTTGTTTGGCGGCAACATTGTTTTTTGCTCTGGACATGGTTCTTATCTCCGAATTTTATCTTCTTCTTTAATCGTACATACAAGGTCCTGTCTTCCGGGCGGTTTAGGATTCCAGGATCATCGCTTTTACCCTGGCAGTATCCGAATCATGCACATAGGTGTATTTGCGCAATTTCCGCTTCCGCTTGGGAGATTTTTTGGTCAAAATATGACTTTTGTAATTCCGGCGATGCTTCACTTTTCCGGAGCCGGTTGTTTTAAAGCGCTTTTTAGCGCCCCGATTCGACTTCATCTTTGGCATGTTCAACTACCTCATTTTATTTAGATTCAATCCGAATACAATCTGTTCAGGTCCTTACATCAGCAAAATGAAATTCCCTTAACGGCTGGTGAGGGTCAGGGTCATGCGGCGGCCTTCCATCTTGACATGGGTCTCGGGCACTGCGATATCATCCAGGCTTTCCACCACACGATCCAACATTTCCCGGCCCATATCTTTGTAGGCCAACTCCCGGCCCCGGAAGATCACGGTAAACTTTACCTTATTTTTTTGCTCCAGGAATTTCCGGGCATGTTTCAGTTTCGTTTCCAAATCATGCGAGTCGGTTTTGGGGCGCATGCGAATTTCCTTTACGGTAATCACATGCTGTCTTTTTTTTCCTTCTTTTTCCTTCTTACTCTTTTCGTATTGATACTTCCCAAAATCCATAATCCGGCACACCGGGGGGGTTGCGTTCGGAGCAACCTCAACCAGATCCAGTTGAGCGGCCTCGGCTCTGCGCAGGGCCTGCTCCAGGGGAATGACGCCTAACTGCTCCCCTTTTTCATCGATTACCCGCACTTGCGGTACTTTGATCTGGTCATTAATCCTGGTAAATTTTTGTTTGCTGATGTTGTCCTCCCGAAGGTTCATTCGACTTATTTCTTTTGTTCAATTTCTTTCAAGATCAATTCCACAAAGGCGTCCAGGCTCATGGCGCCTTTATCTCCCTCGCCGCGATGACGCACAGAAATTTGCTGATTCTCGACTTCTTTGTCCCCGATAATCAGCATGTAATGGATTTTCTGCATCTCCGCTTCCCGAATCTTAAAGCCCACCTTTTCGTTGCGGCGGTCAAAATCGGTGCGGATATTGACACTGCGCAATTTCCGATAGACCTGTTCGGCGAACTCATGATGACGATCGGCAATCGGCAGGACGGCGACTTGCACCGGGGCCATCCAGAGCGGAAAAGCGCCGGCGTAGTGTTCGATCAGAATGCCGAAGAAGCGTTCCAGCGACCCCATTAAGGCCCGGTGCACCATAATGGGCTGATGAGGCTTGCCGTCTTCCCCGATGTATTCCAACTCGAACCGCTCCGGCAAATTAAAATCCACCTGTATCGTCGAGCACTGCCAGGATCGACCCAAAACATCTTTAATCTTAATGTCGATCTTGGGACCGTAGAAGACGCCTTCCCCCGGATCAACTTCATAATCCAGTTGGGCGTTCTCCAGGGCCTTTTGCAGCGCAGCCGTGGCTTTATCCCAGTTTTCGATACTACCCACATACTTTTCCGGTCGGGTGGATAAATATATTTCGTAGTCTTCGAATCCAAAGGTGCGCAACACGTATAAAACAAACTCCAATACTTTTCCGATTTCTTCGGTCAATTGTTCCGGGGTGCAGAAAATATGGGCGTCATCCTGGGTAAACCCGCGAACGCGCATCAACCCGTGCAAGACGCCGGAACGCTCATAGCGATACACCGTACCCAGTTCGGCGTAGCGAATCGGCAAATCCCGGTAACTGCGTAAATGTCCTTTGTAAATAGAGATATGGAAAGGGCAGTTCATCGGTTTCAGTTGATATTGTACGTCGTCCAACTCCATAGGCGAGAACATATTTTCCCGGTAAAAGCCGGTGTGCCCGCTCTGTTCCCAGAGATCCAGTTTGGCGGCGTGGGGGGTGTAGATGATCTCGTAATCGTGCTTGTAGTGTTCATCCAGCCAGAAATCTTCAATCACCCGGCGCACCCGGGCCCCCTTGGGATGCCACAGGATCAGCCCGTTGCCAATACTTTCCTGGATAGAGAACAGGTCCAGTTCTCTCCCCAATTTACGGTGATCGCGTTTTTTAGCCTCTTCCAGGCGATGCAGATGTTCTTCCAGCATCTTTCTTTTGGGAAAATTGGTGCCGTAAATTCGCTGGAGCATCTGGTTGTGCTCATCGCCCCGCCAATAGGCGCCGGCCAGGGTAAGCAGTTTAAAATGCTTGCCCAGCCGCCCGGTGGAAGGCACATGCGGCCCCCGGCACAGGTCGGTGAACTCCGCCTGGCTATAGGCAGTAATGGGCTCCCCGTCCGGCAACTCCCGGATCAGTTCGATTTTCAGTTCTTCGTGGTTTTTCTTAAAAAAATCGATCGCTTCATCGCGGCCCAGCACTTTGCGGGTAATGGGATAATCTTCCTCGACAATGCGCTCCATCTCGGCTTCCAATTCCCGGAAATCTTCCGGAGTCAATTTGCGGTCCAGTTGGATATCATAATAAAAACCGCTGTCGATGGGAGGACCAATGCCTAATTGAGCCTCGGGAAATTTCCTCTTGACCGCCTGGGCCATCAGGTGGGCGGAGCTATGCCAAAAGACTTCGCGCCCTTCCTGATCGTCAAAAGTGAGCAGTTGCAAGCGGCCGTCCTCTTCCAGGGGCCGCCGCAATTCCACTACCTGGCCGTTGAACTTTGCCGCAAGCGCCTCTTTGGCCAACCTGCGGCTGATTCCCCGGGCAATTTCCTCTGCGGTGATGCCTTTGGGGAACTCTTTTTCGCTGCCATCCGGAAAGGAAATTTTAATGGTATCACTCATAACTATAATCCGTAGGAAACTGCGCTATACCGCCCTCCACGAACATCCTCTCAGCTTAACTCTATAAATTAAACAAAGCCACGAATAAACTTCGTGGCTTACAATGTGGGGCGAGCCAGAGTCGAACTGACGACCTCCACGATGTCAACGTGGCGCTCTAACCAGCTGAGCTACCGCCCCATACCACGTAAAAGTGGCGAAAAATTTAAGTTTTGACGTCTGTAAATGCAAGCACTAATTAAATCTTAGTCGGATTTATTTATCTGCTCCCCCAACTCTTCGGAAATCACGTTTTCAGCCCCGCTTCGGGCAATTTTGATGATGGCAAATACGGTGATCATCGCCCCGGCAATAGTACGCCAGTCGGGGATCTCATCAAAGAGAAAAATACCCCACAAGGTGGAGAATACCAGCCCGATGTAAGAGACATTCATCGCCCGGGCGGCCCGTTCCCGGTGTAACCCGTTGGTCAGAAACAGTTGGGCGATCAGGGCGGTGAGGCCGATACCGGCCAGGATAAGCCACTGCATCCCCCGGGGCATGACAAAGACAGGAGCAACCAGCGGCGCAGAAAACAGCATCGACACCAGGGGGAAATAGAGCACAATGCTGAGCGGGTCGTCAGTGGCGCGGAGCTTGCGAACCGTATTGTAGGCCAGCCCGGCAAAAAAAGCGCCTCCCAGGCCGATGACAGCCGGAATAGTATGCAGCGAATAACCGGGACGGATGATCAGTAAAATTCCCAGGAAAGCCAGCAAAAAATACATCCACTCCCGGGCGGCGCTTTTTTCTTTTAAATAGTGATGAGCGATCATGCCGGTAAAAAGCGGACTGGTATATTGCAAGGTTACCGAATCCGCGATGGGCATGGTCGTGAGCGTATAATAAAAAGCGGACAGCCCCACAAATCCGAACACTCCCCGCAAAAACAGCAGTCGCCGGTTCCGCCCCCACAAGGGCAGGCCTTTCCGCTTAATCAGCGCTGCGGTGATGCCGAAAGCCAGGATGCTCCGGGCCAGCACCAACTCCTGGGGCGGAAAGACCTGGCCGCTCAGCTTCACCAGAACCGACATCAGGCTGAAAAAGAAGGCGGCCATGACCATGTAGAAAATACCGCTGCTCATCCGAACACTCGCTAAAATAAACGGGGAAAATATCACCCCGCCGCAACCCGATTCCTATCGAAAAAATTCCGGCCCGGGCGAGGTAAGTGGAAGTACTGGCAATTCCCCGCGCACATTCAGGATTTCCGGCCCTTTCCCGATGATTCCTTTCAAACAGCCCATTAATTCCATACTCTCCGATTTTTAGATGCGGTTTTTCGGTATTTGAAGCTTATCTTTGCACAGAGAGTTATAGGTGGAGTGAAGAGGATGCCAATAAAATATACTATCGATAGAATCCACCGGGTTGTCTATACCGAAGCCTCCGGGATATTAACCGAAGAGGAACTGATTCAGCACAAGCACGACCTGGTAAACCATCCGGATTTTATGCCGGGCATGGTGGAGTTGTCCGATGCGAGGGAAGTCCGTGAGATTGCTATTTCCCCCGCCGGGCTGCAACGCTTTACGGCAATTGATGCGTCTTACGCCGATCTGCTTAAAGATTACAAATTGGCGATTGTGGTTACCGCAGACCTGGCCTTCGGAATGGCGCGCATGTACGAGATGATGACCTCCGGGAATATTCCCAATGTGCACATCTTTCGTGATATGGAAGAAGCCAAAAAATGGCTGGGGCGCTTCTAAGTCTACCGGCTATCTGGCCCATGCTTCCCCGGGTCGCCAGACTCCCGCATTCCCCTCGTCACCAAACTCCTGTTTGGCGACGCACCGGCACACAAAACTCCCTTTGAGCAGCCTGGCAGAAGCTTCGTCGGAAGGAGAAATATTAGTTTCCGGAACTCATTCGCTCTTTTAAAATATCCAGCACCTGGAAATCCGCCATGCCCGGCAACACATTCGGGTTATACAAGAGCCGGATCACCTGCTTATCCAGCGGGGAGAACTGCTGCACTTCGCTGTAGGCCTGGTAAAAGATGCTCTCCGGATAGCGCATCGAGTCGTTCATCAACCCCAGCACCTGGGTTAATTCTTCCCGGATCAGGTGGTTGCGCAGCCGTTGGCTGATCCGGTCGCTGGCAATTACCACCCGGGCCCGGTAGATTTCGCCGCTGCCGCGCCACCAATCCCAAAAGAATCCTCCCGAAAAGACAATCCCCTTCGGCTCAAACTGGTAGAATTCATGGTGCGGGATGAAGTAAAGCTGCACATTTCCGGGAGATGAACTGATCGAGATCCGGCGATAGGGGGCCAGTATCTCGTTCAACTCCTGCACCACCCGGTTGAGGGTTTGGTAATCTTCCGGCGTCGGCGCGCCCATAATTTCTATCTGTAAATCCTGCGCCCATTTTTTGACGGTGAAGTCTCCCAGGCCGTACTCCGAGCCGAGCGCCACCTCCAGGAAATAACGCAAATGATCCGGTCGATGAAACGCCTGGCGGGAGGAACGTTTTTCTGTACCGATTTCCACCGGGACGCTGTTTTCTTCCCGGGGCAAACGGGGTTCACGGCTCCAACATCCCCATAAAAGAGCCAGGATGCTGACCGGCAAAATCAGTCGGAAGAATCTTTTCGATGGTCTCATAGCAATTATCAATATCGAGTGCAATTCAAAAAAGTAAAGGAATGTCCGGCTTCCCGGCTCACACCGATTCAAGCATGGCGACGGAACTCAACCTCTCCGGTCAAGAGTTCCAAGATAAAATAATTCTGCCGATATTCAAACGATTTTGGCGGCAAAAATTTGCCCGGGATTGCAATAAACGGGCAATATCACTATACTTGCTGCCTATGCA
>JAJRYW010000366.1 GCA_024275555.1 Calditrichota bacterium
AGGGCGACTCGCGGTCCAGCTCGAAATATTGGGAGACATCTTCCGCCAGGCATGACGGGGCAAAGGGGCGAAAAGACTCCCGGTATTTTATCTTTAAATTCATCACCGACTGCATTTTGGGACTGCGGGCGTCGCCGATGATGCTCCGCGCCCCCAGGGCGCGCGGGCCAAACTCCATGCGGCCGGAGAACCACCCCACCACCTTGCCCTCATCAATAAATTGGGCGGTCATCCGGGCAACCTCCTCATCGGTAAACTTGTGATAAGGATAACCCTGCCGGGATAACCAGCTTTCAATCACACCATTCGGGAACCGGGGGCCAAGATAGGAACCCTGTTGGGAGTCGCTGCCCGGCTTCACGGTTCGCTTGTTTTCCAGCACCTGGTGCCAGACGAATAAGGCCGCCCCCAGGGCCCCGCCGGCGTCTCCGGCGGCCGGCTGTATCCAGATATCATCAAAAATACCTTCTTTGAGAATTTTACCGTTCCCGACACAGTTCAAGGCGACCCCGCCGGCCAGGCAGAGGTATTTTGCCCCGGTTTCTTTTTTTACGTGGCGGGCCATGCGCAGCATGACCATCTCGGCAACATCCTGCACCGACCGGGCCAAATCCATCTCCCGCCGGGTCAGTTCGCTCTCCGGCTTCCGGGGCGGCCCGCCGAACAAGCGGTGAAACGCCTTCGAGGTCATGGTCAACCCCTGGCAGTAGTTGAAGTACTTCATGTTCAGCCGAAAAGAGCCGTCCTCTTTCAGGTCGATCAGTTCGTCTAAAATCAACTGAACATATTTGGGCTCGCCGTAGGGCGCTAAACCCATCACTTTATATTCACCGGAGTTGACCCGGAAACCGGTGTAGTAGGTAAAGGCGCTGTAGAGCAATCCCAGGCTATGGGGGAATTTCAGTTCGTATTTCAGATCGATGTAATGATCCGAACCGACACCCCAGGAAGCGGTGGCCCACTCCCCGACTCCATCGATGGTCAGGATAGCCGCTTCCGGGTAAGGAGAGGGATAAAATGCCGAGGCGGCGTGAGACTGGTGATGTTCCGGGTAATAGATTTCGCCCCGGTACCCCTCCAGTTCTTTTTTGATCAACTCCCCCATCCAGAGCTTTTCTTTCAGCCAGAGGGGCATCGACATCAAGAAAGAAGCGATGCCTTGCGGTGCAAAAGCAAGATAGGTTTCCACCAGGCGCTCAAATTTCAGCCAGGGTTTATCGTAAAAAGCGACATGATCCAACTCGGCAGGAGTGATTCCCGCCTCGGCCAAACAATACTCGATGGCATGATTGGGAAAACGATGATCGTGTTTTTTGCGGGTGAAGCGTTCTTCCTGGGCTGCGGCAACAATCTCGCCGTCCCGGACCAGGCAGGCAGCGGAATCATGGTAGAAGGCCGAAATTCCTAAAATGTATACGGATTTCATAAACAGTCATCAAACCCCGTTAAGTTGTCGCAAATTGCCATCATTTTCATGGTCAGCCCTCAAAAACCAATAAGTTCAAAGATACAGAGTGGACAATTAGACTCAAAAGGGAAATTAATTACGGACCTGTTAGCAATGTGAATCACGAGTTGAGAATTTGAGGCAGATAAGCACTGGACAAAACCGGAAAACGCAGAAAACTGTCTCACAACAAAAACGGTCCACCAGATTAAATCCCAAGACGATCCTCCCGGCGGAAATCTGCCGAGATCATCGGTATTCGGCGTCAGATTAAATTCAAGCTGTGATTGGCATGGGCAGTAAAGCACCAGGAATGGATGGTG
>JAJRYW010000367.1 GCA_024275555.1 Calditrichota bacterium
CACCAGGTCGGGTTGCTCTTTAAGAACTTCCCGCCCTTGCTCCACCAGATCGCTCCATTTCATCAATTTTTCGTTGTCTTCCACATCCATCACCGCTACGGTTTCCAGGAATTTCAGCTTATCCCGGATTTCCTCGATTTTCTGGTATTGATGCATGGTCGAGGCAACCAGCACCTTCCCCTCGCAATTATTGATGATGAATTCGATGTGAGCCGGCAGCAAAGTCGGATAAATGGGTACGCTAATCGCGCCTAAACACAGGCTTGCATAGTCCGTGAAGGCCCATTCGTAACGGTTCTCGGAAAGAATAAGAACCCGATCCCCCTTTTTGACCCCCAACTTGTGCAAACCGGCCGCCAGGGCGTACACCTGTTCCTTGATTTCTTTGAACGTAATCGGATGATATGTTCCCTCCTTCTTGTACATCATACCGACTTTCTGGGGATAAGCATCGCACACCCCCCGAAACATTGCCCCCAAACTTGGATAACCCATAGCTTCCTCCTATTTGAAGTTTACGTGGTAAAATATAATGCCCGAATTGTCGAATTGTCAAACACTTATTGCCCGGAATGAATTTAAATGCCTTCGGGCTATTTGGTTGTGTTTTTCGTATTGGGAACTTAATTTTATTTTGTATATTAGAAATGGTTTAAGAATAAAACCGAGGAAGACAGGATTGTTCCATGATTGTTAAAGAGGTAAAAAAGTGGCTGGAAAACGGCCAGCAATTTTTAGAAAGAAAAAAGTTGTTCGGGATCCAGTTGAATCACCTGCTGTTCCGGGTGTTTCTGTCGCTGTCGCTGGTGTTGTTTATTGCCTGGATGCTTCCCACCGAACGTCCCTTTGAGTACAGCAATCTGACGGTCGGTAGTATCTCCCAGGAAGAGATCATTGCGCCTTTTACTTTCCCGATTTTAAAAACCCCGGAGCAACTGGCGTTGGAGCGGCAGAAAGCCAGACTGAGTGTTCCCCCGGTGTTCGATTACCAGAAGAGCATTTCCGAGGTGCAGGAGATTAAATTGCACAATTTCTTCTCCGAACTGACCGCTTTTTTCCGGGCAAACAGCCGAAAAATCAAGTTTAGCGAGTTGTCGCAGGAAAAACGCTCCGTGGCTGTGGACAGTTTGCTGAAGCAATTCGCCGTGAAGTACAACCTCTCCCTGGGTCCAGAAGACATTAAGCTTCTCCATCGGCTCTATCGGGGGAAGAAACTGAAGAAGTTTGAGCAGGAAATTCAGACCGGTTTGAAAAACATCTACCAGGTGGGCGTGATCAACATCTCCGCCAGCAGCCTCCCGGAACAAAACATTACCGTGAAAGACAACGGCGTGGAGGAGATTCGGCCGAAGACCAAAGTGTTGGATCCGGAACAGGCGACCGAGGCGATTGATTTGCATCTGGAAAAGCTCTACCCCCTCAACAGCGGGGAGATAATTGTGGCGAAAAAAATTACCGCCGCGTTCATCCTTCCCAATCTGGTGTTGAATAAAGAGTTAACCGAGGCGCGCAAAGAGAAGGCCGTCCGGGAGGTGCCCCCGACCAGCGGCTTTGTGTACAAAAATCAGCGCATTGTGGACAGCCACGAAATTATTACCGAAGACATCCATTTGAAGTTGCAGTCCCTCGAGAAGGCCCTCAAAGAACGCAGCGCCCTGCAACACGGCTGGCAACAGGTGCTGTTCCATGTGGGGAAATACCTGGTAGCCGTTATCATTGTCTTCGTGTTAGGATTGTTTCTCTATTTTTACCGGCAGGATTTGTTAAACGACAATCGAATGCTTTTGCTGATTACCACCATATTGCTGTTGCAGTTTCTGGCGGTGGTTCTGGTGACCCGGGTGTTGCATTGGAATGCCTTGAGTGTGCCCATTTTGCTGGCACCCATGCTGCTGTCCATGTTGCTGGATGCCCCGCTGGCATTCTGGGGCACGGTGGTGACCGGTCTGGTGGTCGGAGCCAGCCTGGGAAATAATTACTACCTCTCTTTCGTCACGTTAATTGTGGGCACCATTGCCATCTTCTCGGTGCGAAAAATCCGCAACCGGGGACAAATGTTCCGGGCCATTTTGTACATTACCCTGGGATATCTGGTGGTAAACTTTAGCTACGGATTCCTGCATTTTGAATCCTGGAAAATCATGTTGCAAAATTTTGTTTTCTACTTTTTACCCAATGCCATTCTGGGTCCCACGGCAGTGTTCCTGTTTATTGGGGTGTTCGAGAGGTTTTTCGACGTGACCACCGATATTACCCTGCTGGAGCTGTCGGATTTGAATCATCCGTTGTTGAAGCGCCTTTCGGTGGAAGCGCCGGGCACCTTTCATCACAGCATTATTGTCGGGAACCTGGCGGAAGCGGCCGCCAAGGCCATTGGGGCTAATTCTCTGTTGGCGCGGGTTGGTTGTTACTACCACGACATCGGCAAGATGTCTAAAGCCGAATATTTTGTGGAAAACCAGGCCGACGCCATGAATAAACACGAAAAACTCTCGCCCACCATGAGCAGCTTGATTCTGGCCAAGCATGTCAAAGCGGGATTGGAGCTGGCCGAAAAGTACAAACTGCCACGGGCGGTCAAACAGTTTATTCCCGAGCATCACGGCACCAGTCTAATGAGCTTCTTCTACCACAAAGCGAAGGAAACCATGGATCCCAACGATGTGCAGGAGAGCGATTTCCGATATCCGGGACCGAAACCGCAGTCCAAAGAAACCGGCATCGCCATGCTGGCAGACACCGTCGAAGCCGCCGCCCGGTCTCTCACCAATCCCACCCCGCAAAAAATCCGGGCGCTGGTGGAAGACCTGGTGGACAAGAAATTCCGCGAGGGAGAGCTGAATGAATGCGACATCAGTTTGCGGGAATTGAACCAAATTAAAGAGGCTTTTGTACCCATTCTGCTGGGTATTCATCATTTGCGTATTGAATACCCGGAAGAGAAACCGCCGGAAAAGACCAGGAAAGCCCCCGAGCACGAGAAGAAAGTCAAGAACGGCAGCAAAGCCGCCTCCGAAGAGAAGAAAGGGGCAAAGGAAAGCGTGGAAGAATCCAAACCGGTGGAGCCAGTGGAAGCCGATGAAGAAGGAAAAGAAAGCGATTCCTGAGATTGAAATTTTCAATGATCATCCCGATTTCGCCTTTCAGGAAGACCGTTACCGGGAGGTTGTACTTGGATTTCTTCGTGAAAATCCCCTGAAGGTAAAAAGTCTCGCTCTGATTTTTGTCACGGACGACTATTTGCGGGATTTGCATCGGCAGTACCTGGACGATGATTCCTACAGCGATGTCATGACCTTTAACTTAGGTGACGGGCCGGAAGTGGAGGGCGAGATTTACATCAGTGTCGATCGGGCGAGGATTCAGGCGGCGGAATACGGGGTTGCCCTGGAGGAGGAGATTGCCCGCCTGATTGTCCACGGACTGCTGCACTTGCAGGGGTATGATGACCGGACAGAGGCGGAGCGTCAGCAAATGCGCAAATTGGAAGATCGTTTTCTGGAAAAAATTCTCTCGGCTTCCCGGAACAGGTAAGAGGGACAAGCGATTGCCGGGCCGGGGAAATTATCTCGCTAATTCTTTGAAAAAAATATCTTTACCGGGACATTTTTTTTGCGGTGCGTGCAAAACGTTACTTGAAAATAAATTGTGTTTTACAATTTTTACCGTTATATTTGGGCTGTAAATTTTGAAAGTGGAACTAACTGGAGGCAACAAATTTAATTGTCACCTTTGCTGATTATTTATTTTTTCATCTTTCTCATTTTATTAGGTTTATCAGCATTTTTTTCCGGGTCTGAAATTGCCTACTTTTCCCTCACAGCTGCCACCCGCGATCAGTTGAGTCATTCCAAAAGAACGGATGAGCGCCGGGTCAGCAAGCTGTTGTCCGCCCCCCGCCAGCTGCTCATTACCATCGTTCTGGGAAATACCATTGTAAACATTACCACTGCTTCTCTGGCGGCCATTTTAACGCTCCAGTTCAGTCTGGAGGTCGGTCTAAACGAAAATCTGGCCATTTTGATTGATGTGGTGGTGGTAACGTTTGTGATTTTGATTGTCAGCGAAATCATTCCCAAGATTGTGGCGGTGCGCAATGCCGTCGTTTTTGCCCGGCGGGCTTCTTTATTGCTCTCCGTTTTTTACCACATGTTTTACCCGGTTACTTACCTGCTGGCACAGTTTACCAACCTTCTGCAAAAAACCTCCGGATTTAGCGAGAATCTCGATCAGCTTTCCGAGGAGGAACTGAAGACCCTGGCCGACGTGGGAGAGGAGCACGGTACCCTGCAGGAAGACGAAAAGGAGATGATTCACAGCATCTTCGAGTTTGGGGAGACCACCGTGCGCGAGATTATGGTGCCCCGCACCGATATGGTGGTGGTGAATACCGAAACGACCATCTCGCAGCTAATGGAGTTGGTGAAAACCAAATTGCATTCTCGCATTCCGGTGTACAAAGGCAAAATCGACAATATCATCGGAATACTGTACATAAAAGACTTGTTGCCTTTCCTGACCAAACGGAAGCGCGAGCGGATTGACCTGGAGAAGATGGTGCGGCCGGCTTATTTTGTGCCGGAACAAAAGAAAATTGATGAACTCTTGCGGGAATTCCAGGCCGAAAGAATCCACATGGCGTTGGTCGTCGATGAATATGGAGGAATTTCCGGTCTGGTGACTCTGGAAGATGTGATTGAGGAGATTGTGGGAGAAATTCAGGATGAATACGACCGCGAACCGCCCCTGTTCAAGAAACTGGACGATCACACCTTTCTGGTCAATGGGAAGATGCCCCTGGAAGAGGTGAATGAGGAACTGGATTTGAATCTGCCGACCGAGGAAGGGGTGGAAACAATTAGCGGATTTATTCTCAATCAGTTGGGCTCTTTACCGGATGAAAAAGAGACTCTGCAATACGAAGATTACAAATTCACCGTCGAGAAGGTGGACAAAAATCGAATCATGAAGGTGCGGATCGAAAAGCTGCCGGTTGAGGAGAATGGCAAAGAATAACAATCGTTCGGGTGTTCAAACCGTTTTAAAAAATATCCCCTCCATTCAAACCTTGCTCCAGCAATTGGCGATTCCCGAGTCAGAAATCGCTTTCCGCTACCAGAAGCAGATTGTCCAGGAGGAGGTTGAACGATTCCGCCGGGAGGTGCAACACGCCGAAAAGGTGGTGGCACAGACCCGGGGGGAAATCCAGGAAATGCTTCAGGAGCGAATTCGCAACCGCATTGAACGTCTGGTTCGACCTTTCCTGCGCCGGGTAATCAACGCGACCGGGATAATTCTGCACACCAATCTGGGGCGAGCGCCCCTGGCGGCGGTGGCCAGAGAGCATCTGCAGGAAATCATTGAGAATTATTCCAACCTGGAAATTGTTCTGGAGACCGGGAAACGGGGCGATCGGTTGCACATTGTGGAAGAAATCTTGAGTCTGATCACCGGGGCGGAATCGGCCATCGTCGTAAATAACAATGCGGCGGCGGTTTTTCTGGCCTTAAACAGTTTGAGTCGGCGCAAAGAAGTGCCGGTGTCGCGGGGCGAACTGGTGGAAATCGGCGGTTCCTTCCGGATGCCGGAGGTGATGAAAGCCAGTGGCGCCAAAATGGTGGAGGTGGGAACCACCAACAAGACCCATCTTAAGGATTACGCCGAGGCGATCTCCGAAAAAACCGGTGCAATTTTGAAGGTCCACACCAGTAACTACCGGGTGCTGGGATTTACCAAAGCGGTCCCGATTGGGGATCTGGTAGCGCTGGCTCATTCGTACGATTTGCCGGTGATTTACGATATGGGCAGCGGCGTGATGGAAGATTTGCGGCACTGGGGCTATCCCCACGAACCCATTGCCCGGGAGTACGTGGCGGCAGGAGTGGACGTGATTACCTTTAGCGGCGACAAGGTGCTGGGAGGTCCGCAGGCCGGCATCATCATTGGGAAAGAGAAATATCTGCAAAAAATTCGCAAGAACCATTTGTTGCGGGCCCTGCGCTGCGACAAGTTGACCTACGCGTTGCTGGATGCCACCCTGCGCCTCTATTTGAACCCGGAACGGCTCCCGGAAACCTTGCCGGTAGCCCGGATGCTCACCCTTTCGCAGGAGGTGTTGAGAGAGCGTGGGGAATGGCTCCGCGAACAGCTGGCCGGTTTGCCGCTGGAGTCAGGCGTGGAGGAAACCTTCGCCCAGATGGGGAGTGGAGCCCTCCCGCTGGAGAAGATTCCCTCCGTGGCGCTGGTGTTGAAGCCCCACCGCTTGTCCCTGACCACTTTTGCCCGGAAGTTACGCACCGGAAATCCCGCCGTGGTGGGCTACCTCGAAAACGAGGCCCTTTATCTGAATCTGCGCACCATCCGGGAAGATGAGCTGGAACAGGTGGTGCAAGCAATTCGTCAAATTTTTAGCAGGTAATAAAAATAAAACGACTGAACGTTCTTTCTTGAAACGTCAAGCAGGATGACCATGGTCAATCGCCAGTACATTATTGGAATGGCCGGACATATCGATCACGGCAAAACCGCTTTGATTCAAGCTTTGACCGGGATTAACACCGATCGGCTGAAGGAAGAGCAGGAGCGGGGAATTACCATAGATCTTGGTTTTGCGCACTTTTCTGACAATGTTACGATTATTGACGTGCCCGGACACGAGCGGCTGATTAAAAACATGGTGGCCGGGGTGAGCACCATCGACATGGTGCTGTTTGTGGTGGCAGCGG
>JAJRYW010000368.1 GCA_024275555.1 Calditrichota bacterium
CCCGCTATCGCAATATAGCCATTAACTTTTACATCCTCCCGGAATTTGTGAAGATTGGCAGCAAGCCTTCCGGATGATGCCGGAAGTGCTGGCCTTTTTAGAGGAAAAAATCGGGCCGTATCCCTACCCGGCGCTGAATGTGGTGGGAAGCTACATCACCGCCGGCGGGATGGAATATCCCCATCTGGTCTACATCAATAACATCTACAGTTCGCCCCGGGAGATCGCTGTTGTGGTGATTCATGAAGTGATTCACCAGTGGTTTTACGGGCTGCTGGCCAACAATCAAACCCGCTACGGCTGGATGGATGAGGGCTTTACCAGCTTTTTTGAGATTTGGTGCACGGAGCACTTGTGGGGAGCGGAGCACAACCTGGATCAGCCCGGGAAAGGACTTCAGCAATTTTTTGCGCCGCATTCGGATTCCCGCCGGCAAAGTTTCCTGAATTACGCTGAGCTTGCTCTAAGCGGCAAGGAAGAGCCGATTGATCAGCAGTTTGATTATTTCCGGGGCGACCCCTACACGCCCACCTATGATAAGATGAGCGTGGTTTTATTCACTTTAAAATCGATCCTGGGGGACAGCCTGTTTACCCGGTGTATCCGGGATTATTACCGGCGCTGGCGGTTCCGTCATCCGTCGCCGCAGGCGCTGTTCCGCAGCTTCGAGCGCACTTCCGGCCTGGAACTGGAGTGGTTCTGGGAGCCTTTTCTGCGCACTACCTGGCAGTGCGATTATGCGTTGGCGGAAATTGCCCCGGTGCGGGATGACAATCCCTTTGAAAAACAGGCCGGCTACCGTTTTCGGCTGCGCCTGGAAAAAAAGCAGCCCCTTCCGCTGCCGCTGGAGATCGAACTGGAATTGAGCGACCGCAGCAGGCGACGTTACCTGGTTCCGGTCTCGGCAGCCTCGCCTGCCTACCCGGGCAAAGCGGGGGTTCAGCAATTGCGCCCCTGGCATCCCGCTCATCGCTACTATGAAACGCAGTTAACCGTGCCCCTGAAAGTGCGCAGGGTGCAGTTAGACCCGGATCATAAATTGCCGGATTTGAACCGTTTTAATGACGACTCCCGGTTCTGGCCGCGAGTGCGCTGGAGCTGGCTGCGGAAGCAATACTACAATCCCCGGGGGGACGTTTACCCGGTCACGCTGGCGCCTTTTATCTTTTACAGCGATCCTGACGGCGTTCAGCTTGGCCTGCAGAGCCGGGGAGAGTACCTGGCCGGGCAATACCGGCACTACGCCCGGGTGATGATGGGTATCCGCCAGCTGCTGCCGGATGCCTGGCTGGAATGGCAGCATCGCCTTTCTCCGGACCGGCCGCGGCTGCAATACCGTTTGCGGGGAGCGCATAGCGGGGGACGGCTCCTGGCGGAGGCGGCGCTGATCCGCCGCTACGGATATGCCCGCCGCTGGGAAGTCGGCTACCGCTTTTTTAAACGCACCGACAGCGGTTATCTTCCCGAAAACGCCTGGCAAGAGGGCGCCGAAGGCGAGATTTTCCTGAAGGCGCAAATTGGGGGAGGGCAGATCAGCCGTTTTTGGCGCTGGGAACCGCTGCGCGTTTCGGCAACCACCAGCACCGTGGGCAGCGATGCAGACTTCCGGCAACTCCTGCTGACCACCCGGCATAATCTGAACCTGCCCCTGCTGCCGAATTTCCAATTGCTGCTTCGCGGCGGGGCAAGCCGGGGAGAGTTGCCCCGGCAGCGGCGTTTCCGGATCGGCCAGGCAAACCCCTTTCAGCAATTCTGGAATCTGTATGCCCGTTCTGCCGGGACCATTCCGGTGCAGTGGCGGCGCAAGGGCCGCTTTATGGTTCCCGGCGGCGGCGATGTGCGCGGCGCTTTATCCGAAAACAGCGCGGCAGCCGGCGGAAGTGGCCTGCTGGCCGGCGAACTGCGTACACCGTTGCCGGACCTGTCCTACCGTCTCCGCCGCCTGCCCCCGCTGGCAGATTTGCGATTTTCCCTCTACACCGCCTGGGCGCAGGTCTGGGACGGCCGGGGGTTCCGCTGGGAGCGTTTTTGGGGAGAGGCGGGGATTTCCCTGCATTATCCTTATCCCCCCCTGGTGCTGAGATATTTGCATATTAGCGGTATACATGTGGATTTCCCGGTTTGGTTAAAGCGGCCGGGAAGCAATCCGGACCCCTGGGCGTTTCGCTGGGTGCTCCGTTTAGATGTGGAACGATTTTATCGATAAGCGAGGTTTGAATACGGATGATGCATTTTCTGAAATACCAGGCGCCTGCCATTGCCGTGGCGTTGGCAATTTTTATTCTGTCTTCATTTTCTAAAATCCCGGCGCCGCCGCTGGGCTTCGAGATGCAGGATAAACTGCTGCATTTTATCGCCTACAGCGTGGTGGGGTATTTGTTTGCCCGGGCCTTTTTTTTCCAGAACCGCTATCCCGCCGCCCGGGAGCATTTTGTGGCTGTCGCGATCATCGCCGGCGTGCTGTATGGCCTGAGCGATGAAGTCCACCAGTATTTTGTGCCCGGCAGCTACATGGAATTGGGAGATTTTATCGCCGACGCCCTGGGGGTGATTTTCAGCGTATTCCTGTTTAAACTCCGGATCGGCAAGCGGGTAAACGCGTAGCCTTTTGGGGGCCGGAACGCCCAAATTTATTTTGTTCTCCCCTCTGGTAATCCACGCCTCGCGATAAAAATCTTTTCTGTTTGGTTTCCGGATTGCGGTCATTTATATTGGCCGCCTTCTTTGACCGGACGTCGGTTAAAGAAGTATGTTGAACCAACAAAAAGGTCTTTGAATGAAACTTAAGATCAAGGTAAAAATGAAGATTAAAAAAGCCGTAGCGGAGTGAATGCGAGTAATGCGGAGACAGAGTGATGAATACGGCTTTGAAGGCTGCTGGAGACTCCGGCAGCCTTTTTTATTTTACCGGTTTTTATTTCGGCAAAAAGAGCTTACTTTTATTACTCTGCACTTGCGGGCTGTATCCTGCTACCTCACCCATCCGGGTGTCCCATATCATGCAGCGCGTCTCCGGCAGGAGGCGTTTCTTTTGGCGATAACGCTAAAGCCCATTTAAAATTGTGCTGATAGTTTATCAAGATGTACGGCCTCTGCGGTTCCCTCCGCAGTTCTCCGCCGGAAGGGGATTGAGACGGAAAATCAGTGAATCAGGAGTTTACCTATGGCAGTTCAAACCATGAATAAAAGAAGTTTTTCCCGGCTGAAACTGAGTCAAAAAGCGATCATCGCAGATTATCGACTCTGCTATAAAAGTCGCCAGGCCAGCCTGCTGGGGCGACGGGAAGTGATGAAAGGCAAGGCTAAGTTCGGCATATTTGGCGACGGGAAAGAAGTCGCCCAGGTTGCCCTGGCAAAGTTCTTCCAAAAGGGAGATTTTCGCTCCGGCTACTATCGCGACCAAACCCTGATGTTTGCGCTGGGCGCACATAGCCTGCCGGAATTTTTTGCCCAGCTTTACGCCCATCCGGACCTGGCCTACGAGCCGGCCACCGGCGGCAGGGCCATGAATGCACACTTCGCCACCCGCAGCCTGGAGGAAAACGGGGCCTGGAAAAATTTGATGGAGCAGCCTAATTCTGCTGCGGATATTTCTCCCACCGGCGCACAAATGCCCCGCCTGGTGGGACTGGGCTACGCCTCCAAATTATACCGGGAACTGAAAGAGTTGCAGGAATTTACCCAATTCTCGAAGCAGGGCAACGAAGTCGCTTTTGGCACGATTGGCAATGCCAGTTGTGCGGAAGGGATGTTCTGGGAAGCCGTGAATGCCATCGGGGTGCTGCAAGCGCCGGTGGTCCTCTCCATCTGGGATGACGACTACGGGATTTCGGTGCCGAACGAGCACCAAATAACCAAGGGGGATTTGTCGGAGGTGCTGAGCGGCTTCCGGCGTTCCCGAGGCAAAAAAGATGGCTTTGAGCTGTTTACCGTAAAGGGCTGGGATTATCCGGCGCTGATCGAAGTCTATCAAAAAGCGGTTAAACTGGCCCGCAGGGAGCATATCCCGGCCATTGTGCATGTAACCGAAATTACCCAACCGCAGGGCCACTCCACCTCCGGGAGTCATGAACGTTACAAATCCCGGGAGCGCCTGCAATGGGAACAAGAGCATGACTGCCTGCTCAAAATGCGGGAGTGGATTATCGAAAACGGCATTGCCGGCGCCGATGATATTGACCGGATGGAAGCGGAGGACGCCCGGGAGGTGAAAGACATCCGCGACCGGGCCTGGGAAGCATTCCAGGAGCCGATCCGCCGGGAACGAACCCGGGCGTCGCAGCTTATCGATGCCATTGCAGCGCAGTCCCAGCACGCCCGGGAACTGCAGAACAGCAAATCCCGGCTGTTGCGTATTCAGCATCCCATGCGCCGGGATATTCTCCGCACCGTCAACGAAGTGCTCCTGACGGTGCGCCATGAGCCGATCCCCGCCAAAGAAGAACTGCTGGCCTGGAAACGGGAGCAGGTGGAGACCAACGAACGCCGCCACGCTTCCCACCTCTACAGCGAGAGCGCTGAGTCGGCGTTGACGGTCCCGGAGGTGAAACCGGTCTACCGGGATGATGCGCCGCTGATCAACGGTTTTGAGATCATCAACAAATTTTTTGATGCGGCCTTTGCCCGCGACCCCCGCCTGATCGCTTTCGGGGAGGATGTCGGTTACCTGGGCGATGTCAACCAGGGGTTTAAGGGGTTGCAGGCCAAATACGGCCAACTGCGTATCTCCGATACCGGTATTCGCGAATGCACCATCATCGGGCAGGCGATTGGCCTGGCCTTGCGCGGGTTGCGGCCCATTGCCGAAATCCAATACCTGGATTATGTTTTATATGCCCTGCAAATCATGTCCGACGATCTGGCCACCACCCGCTGGCGCACGGTGGGCGGGCAGAAAGCGCCGGTTATTGTACGCACCCGCGGGCATCGCCTGGAGGGGGTTTGGCATGCCGGCTCCCAGATGGCCGGGATTATCAACCTGGTGCAGGGCATGCATGTGCTGGTTCCCCGCAATATGGTGCAGGCTGCCGGTTTTTATAACACCCTGTTCCGGGGAGACGACCCCGCCCTGGTGGTGGAAGTGCTGAACGGTTATCGATTAAAAGAAAAATTACCTGCCAATATTGGGGAGTTTACCGTGCCGTTAGGTGTGCCGGAAGTGCTGCGTTCCGGTGCGGATGTTACCATTGTTACCTACGGGGCCTGCTGCCGCCTGACGCTGGAAGCCGCCGAGCGGTTAGCCCGGGCCGGTGTGGAA
>JAJRYW010000369.1 GCA_024275555.1 Calditrichota bacterium
TAACACCGGGCTTAAGCCCGGTGTTAATGAGAAAGAAATTATTACATAGCCGTTTTAACGGCTTTCTATTGTGCAATTTGACATGCACCAAAAAAATACATATTGCTCTTTTTAAAACATTACCTTAAGTGCGAAAGTTGAATTTTGGAAACCTCAAAAATATTAAGCGAACCGTAAATATTAACTTTAAAAAACCACTGTCATTTTCCCGACCACAACGTGGCGCCGCCACGTTGTGGTCGGGAAAATGACATAAGTTATGTAGTAATATAAACTTAGTTTGTAATAAGGTCTATTGCATAAAGGCAACTACACAAATACATTTCATTTTTTCGGAAACTAATTCACGTCTCAATAAGGTCTATTGTTAAAGACGATCCGGCTGTTAAAGAAGAAATTATGGAATGGCTTAGAGCACACTTGTAATGTCAATTTGAACCTTGACATACGGCGACAATCAAATAATGTGAATATCCTTACTTATTCCGGAAAATAATGATGGAAAAAATTCCCACCTTAACCACCGCTCGTCTGCTTCTGCGCCCCTTTACTCTTGACGATGTCGCGGCAGCGGCGGAACTTGCCGGGGAGCGGGAGATCGCCGAGATGATCCCCAATATCCCCCATCCCTACACGGAGGAAGATGCTGAGAATTGGATCCGCACTCACCGGCCCGATCTTGAAGAAGGAAAGAAAATTAATTGCGCCATCACGCTTAAATCGGATGGAAGATTGCTTGGCGCGATTTCCCTGGGCCTCCGCAAAGCGCATCACGCCGCGGAGATGGGTTACTGGATCGGAAAACCGTATTGGGGTAGGGGATATTGTACCGAGGCAGCCCGGGAACTGCTCCGCTACGGTTTTGAGGAACTCGAGCTGAATAGAATTGAGGCGCGCCATCTTACCAGCAATCCGGCGTCCGGCCGGGTGATGATCAAAATAGGGATGACTTATGAAGGAATCTTGCGCGAGCTGATGTTTCACCGGGGAAAGTTCCGGGATTTGGCGGTTTACTCAATCCTGCGCAGCGAGTATCCCGCTGCGGGTTGCTGAGTAGTCATCCTCAACGGAGGGGGGCCAAAGCAGACGCTCCGCCGTTTCCGGCGGAGCGAAGCGCCTTTAATCCTTTTCGGGTATCGGGTAGCGATGCACCGGCAGCCGGTGAAGCTGATGCTGTTCGTGGCGTTTTTTGCGGACCCTGAGCAAGCGCCGCAACTCTTCCTCGAAGAAGAAGGCTTTCTCTCCAAAGGCCGGTTTCAGATCATCCAGCCACAGGGCTTCCGGATCGTACTCGGCAAAGAAGGGACGATTTACCCAGGCGGGGTTGCGGCCCTGGATCATGCTCAGCACCATCACTTTTTGTCCCTGAATATGCGCAACGCCGGAAATTTGCACTTTGCCGGGCGTGCAGGACATGCTGGGGCCGCGTACGGTTCGGGCGATGCCGCTGACCTGGCGGTAGGCTTTGCTGAACAGTTCCCAGGCTTCCAGCAGCGGGAGGCCAAAATAATGCTGCGCCCCGGTATCGCGCACCACAAACATATAATAGGGAATACATCCCTGGCGCACCTGCTCGTTCCACATGTCCGCCCAGATCTGCGGGTCGTCGTTAATGTGGCGCAAAACCGGCGACTGGGTGCGGATTTCCGCCCAGGTAGCACGGATTCTGCGAATAGCTTCCTGCACTGCCGGGGTTTGCAGCTCGCGATGGTGTGAAAAATGCGCCATAACCGCCACATGTTTCCCGGCTGCAGCAATCCGTTCAAATTGATGCAGCAACTCATCGGCGTCCGGGTCGGTGGTGAACTTATACGGCCAGTACCCCAGCGCCTTGGTGCCGATACGAATGGTCTGCAAGTGCTCCAGTTCCTCATGCAGCAGCGCATCCACATAGGCGGTAAAAAATTTGGCTTTCATGATCATGGGGTCGCCGCCGGTAAAAATGACATCGGTGGCCTCGGTATGGCGCATGAGGTAGGCCTGTAATTGTTTGGCCTCCTTCATGGCAAACTTCCACTCATGATTCCCGACAAACTGCGGCCAGCGAAAGCAAAAAGTGCAATAAGCGTGACAAGTCTGTCCTTGCTGGGGGAATAAAAGGACGGTCTCGCGGTATTTGTGCTGGATGCCGGTAAGTTTTTCCCCGTTGAAGATCGGCACATTATATTCCATTTGGCCGGCGGGATGGGGATTCAGTTGCCGGCGAATCCGGTCGACAACCTGCTCCACGGCTTCCTTGCCGGGCGCTTTTTTCAGGATGGCTTCCAGTTCCCGGAAATGCGCCTCCCGGAGCATTTCCCGCTGCGGGAAAGTCAAACGGAAGATCGGATCATCGGGCGCTTTTTCCCAGTCGATCAACTCATTAATTACATAATTGTTCACCTTAAACGGGAACACATGCCCTACGATTTCGATCTCATGGATTTGCCGGGCGTTTAAACAGGAAAGCTGGGGAATCTGGCGAAACGTGGCCAGATTGTAAGCTTTGTACCTGGGGGGCGAGAGATCTTCCGGATTGCCCCACCTGCCTTTATCCATTTCCATAAAACCTCCTTTCTGGTTTAAAAATAAGACGACAAACTACCTCGGGCGTTTTCCAAAAGCGCCCGATATTGAAATGCGGACCAGTGGTCGGATTTATCAGCAGTTGATTATTTGTTGCCAAAGGA
>JAJRYW010000370.1 GCA_024275555.1 Calditrichota bacterium
GGATGGTTACCTCTTTGCGCACCAGGGGAAACTGATGCGCTTTTACCTTGTGAATCAGCTTGTAGAGGAAACCGCGATCGCCGGGGCCGTAGGGCACGGTAGGCCGCATAATCAGGAAGGGAGTCTGCGAGCGGAGTTTGGCAACGATGGTTTTTTCGGCGATATGTTCGGAACGGCGGAAATGGCCGACCGGATCGGCGTAGGTCCAGGGATCGGCCGGCAAGCGGCTGGGAGGAATTCCGTAGACGCCGGTGGTGCTGCAATAGATAAACCCCTTCAGCTCGGCATTCAGGGCAAACTCGACTAAGCGATCCGTCCCCAACACATTGGTTTTGTAATAATGTTTCCAGGAGCCGTTGCCGTCTCCCCGGATTGCCGCCAAATGGATGATGAACTCCGGCTGAAATTCTGTGTAGGCCGTTTCCAGCCCCGGGTCGTCAAAACTACCCGGCAGGATTTTTAAATGAGGCGCCTCGAAGCTGTTTTGCAGGGAAGCGGGGGTACGGGTCGGCGCCAGCACGGTATGGCGCCGCGCTAACAACGCTTTCAGAACATATCGCCCCATAAAACCCGAGGCTCCGGTTAGCAGAATTCGGCTCATTGGCTCATCATTTTATCTGTTATCAGTTTCGTTCCGGGGGTAAAAGGACCGCTCAACCATTTCGGTCATGGCAGGAATCTCCTCCCGGGTACTTTGAAAAGATTCTTACGAATCGTTAAGTAAAACCCGGGTTTGGACTCTTCCGGCCCGCAATTGGGTAAAAGAGAATCCTTCTTTAACTAAGGCAATTAACCCTGCCGCGGTAATGGGAATGTATTGAGTCAGGGTAAAAATCACCGAACTGCTGATTGCTTGTGTTTCCGGCGTCTTGAAAATGCTGAGTGCAATTACAAAAGCAAGCTGGGTAACCCCGACATACCCCGGGGTGGATGGGATCACAATTGCGAAGGCTAAAATAACAATAACAACGACCGAGGCAAAGAACAAATTTCCTTCGGCAGCAGTTGTCAGTCCGGACAGGATCAAATAGACGGTTGCCGCCATGTGAATCCAGGTTGCCAGGGAAACGGCAAACAGCTTCGCCAGGGTTTTCAGGCTGTTGATGCCGGCCAGACCCGCTAAGACCAGCAGCAGCGATTTACCAATACCTTTACTCCATTTACCGGACAGGCCGGATAAGCGGGAATTGGCCCGGGTTCGCCATCTCCGCACATTCAGCGCCAGCATAGCCAGTAAACTGATCAGGATCAATTCCAGAACGCCGATCAGGTGCGCTCCGGTGGACAGCCATTGCGGGGTAGGGATTAAATGAATCACTCCAATCATCAGGGCAACCAGGGCCAGGCTGTCAAACAGGCGTTCTAATAACACCGTGGTAATAACAGTCCAGGTTTTCAGATTTTCTTTTTTCCCCAGGAACAGCGCTTTGATCAGCTCCCCGGCATGGGCCGGCAAAATATTGTTGGCCATAAAGCCGATTAAGGTATAAGACAATAGACGGGGGAAGGGGATGGCCCGGAGGGGGGCTAAAAGCAGTTGCCACCGGTAAGCGCGCAGTCCCATCGACAACAGGGCCATCAGCGACGCGCCCAGCACTAAAAACACCGACACATTGCCAAGCGAGCTCCACATAATCTGCAAATCGACATTCTGGAACGCCAGCAGGAGAGAGCCGCCCATAGCAATAATTGAAATCAGCAGATATAGTATTTTGGTCATATCAAAAATCAACGGTTTATTGAGCTAAATCCTTAGTAAAATCCGGGCATGGAAGGGAATTAAACCGGGGCAACTTCGGGAATCAGCGGTATATGAATCAACTGTGGTCAGAGCCGTTCCGCAGCTTCACTTTAAAGTTCGCAGCAGCAGACAAGAAGTTCGCTTTTTTTCTTCCTGTTAAACTTTACTGCGTCAACCCAACATTGCTTTCCGCTCGTTTTCTCTTTGCAGCGGCAGACTCGTTATAAAATCATAAAGCAATTTACGAAAAACAGGCTTGCTCCGGTAGAGCAAAAACAACCACAAAGAAAGTAAAAATCATAACCTTAACTTAATGGCAGTGAGGCGGGAGCCACCGGGATATATTCCAGCGCTGAGCACTGGAATGAGGTAATAGCCTAAGCGGCTGTATATATGACAGTTGAATCCCCCTCACACGGGCGCATGACAAATTGTATTTTACAGACATTCTTTAAAAACCGTTGAAACGGTTAAATGATCGCTGCAAGATGTCATTAACACCTGCCCCGGCTACCGGGGCGGTGTTAATGAGA
>JAJRYW010000371.1 GCA_024275555.1 Calditrichota bacterium
ACAACCAGGCTGGCCAGTTCCGGAAAAATGGACCCTAAAGCAAGCGGACCGCTGTTTAAGGCCTGGAGCGAATCCAGCGAGATGGTTCCCAGTTCAAAGCGATGGGTAGTGTCAACCCCGCCCAGTTTAAAATCCGCTGCGGAGAGTTCCAGGCTTTCCAGGTCGCCCTCAAAGGAGATAAAAATAAGCGAGTCTTCTCCCTGCACAACAATGGTCGAGTCGTTGACGATTTCTTCCCCGATTTTAAAGGTCTCCTGGGCCAGCGGCAGGTGGACCGGTACGGCCCAGGTAGGCATGACCGGCTCATCAAAAGAACAGGCCGAGAAGAGCAGCAGCAATGACCAGATGAATAGTTTTAAGGGGATTATTTTGAAAATATAGCGGTGGATAAGCTTGCGGTGTGTATAAAAAGAAGGGCTTAGACCCGTCATCTTAATTCCTCCCTGAATTAAAATTCGTCCCTGATACTATTTTAGCAATCGATTACGCAATTCGAATGCCAGGAATCTTTTCGGATGGATTTTACATAAAGGCCGGGTATTGCCGGTAAAATATACAGTTTGGAGAAAATTTATTTAACGGCCGGGTGTTGAAAAAGAGGGCATTGCAGAGTATTTCACCACCCGGTGTTCCGAATTTCGTTCATGCGGGCAAATTTACTTGCCCACATGAACAGTGGTACTAATAGCGGAATTCCTCTCCTTTGTTGGAGGAGATGTCCTTCGGAAAATAGCGGTTGTAGACAATGTCACTGAATTCCAGGGCTTCTTTCGAGTACGGGTTTATTCCCTGTTGATAGAAGAAGGAATCGATGAGATTGGAAGCGTGTTTCCAGCTGGAGGTGCCGTTTAAGAGCGTTAAGAATTCCCGGTATTGCTGCTCCTGCCGGCGGAAGATTTTTTTGATAAATTTTTTCTGCTGTTTGTGGGTGATCAGGGCGTTTATGTCCTCCAGGTGGTCGCCCTTCATTTTCTGGCTTACCAAATCGGCCAGTTGTTCGACGGCGGTGGTGGTGGGAGAAGTGCTGCTGACATCGGCGGTCTGAAGGGGGGATTCCCGGGGCGCTTCTTCTGCTTCCTTTTCAATTATTTCCGGCGCCTGGTATTCTTCTTCGGGCTCCTCCTCTTCAACCTCCGGGAGCAGGGGAGGCGCTTCCGCGGTTTCGCTTACATCGATGGCGTCAACTTCCACGGCCGGTTTTTCCGTCTCAATATCGGCGATCTTATCGATTCGGGAAGCTTCCGGTTGCTGCGCCAGGGTAAGCTCTGCCAGGGACTTTCCGGTCGAGAGAACCTGTTCCAGTTGGACAAAGGATATTTCTTCGGTTCCCTGTGCGGTTTCCTGTTCCATTAATCGGGCGTACTCATCAAGATTACGATCCCGGAAAATCATGATCAATATCTGAACCGGCATTATATCGCTGGGGGAACTGCGGCCTTCATTAATAAAGCTGTTGATGGTTTTTACGGTTTGCAGAGTGGTTTCAAGAGGAGTTTTCTTGAAAACCTGCTGATCGATGGCGGTAATCAATTCCTCAAATTGCGTCTGGGAAATCTCGCGCAGATATTTGAGATTAAAATAATCGGTCAGTGCATCCTTATAATATTCAAATTTATCGAAATATTTAAGCATGTCATAGACTTCAATGGTGGTAATCACAAAGTTGTCTTTAAACAGAAACTGGCTAAGGGTCTGGTGCGGGCGGATCAAATAATTGGCCTCAAGCTTAATGGCCCGCTCCAGCAGCCGGTTAAATTGGTTGAGGTGGAAGGTGGCGGTCTGCTTGAGCGTGTCAAATATTTTATCCATTAACACCTGAACCTCGGGAATTTCATAGTCGAAGCGCTCCGAGGAGGTGAACTTTTGCTGTTCTTCCCGAATCCACAATTCTACTTCCTGGTCAAAAAAGTGCTTGATGGAGTGGGGAATATTGCGTGTAAAAAGATAAGACAGGGGAATTTCATTCATCCCCGGTTGGACGACTTCTTTGCGTATTCTTTGGATGATGTTTTCAATAATTTGGTCTAACATGGCAACTCCCTCGGGTTATCTTCTCTTTTTGCTTATGAATCGGCGCCCGGCAATAGTGCAGGTATGTAAGCATATTTAAAGAAGTTTATGGTCATCTTAAAACACAAATCGCACAAATTTGGAAATATCAAATTAAAGCCAGTCACAACGGATTAATCTTTTTGATGAAAAAACAGCAATTCACGGGCGTCTCGTACCGCCCGGTCTATTCCGGCAAGCATCGATTTTTTAAGGATGCTCAGGCCCATACAGACATCTTCCAGTCGTGGTATTTCCGCCAGCATGGGCAGATGGGCAAATTGTATCCCGCCGAAACAGTTTACGCCAAACCCTAATTTAGCGGCTGCCAGAGTTGCACTGTTCAGCTTGTCAAGCGCCACCAGTTCGTCATTGGAATCGGAAGCAATGGTTATCTCCGTGCAATCGAATTCGACATAATCGATAGGAATCTTGCTCAATTGTTTCAGAATGGAGATTTCCGGATAACAGTATACCGCGGTAGAAATATTGCCGGCCTGAAAATCGGGGAGAATGTCGGGAAGCCGGTCTTTGGCGAATTCCTCCGAGAGGGGGTTGATTCGCAATCGCTCGGATCGGGAAATCTCCACAAAGGTCACCATATCCGGGTTGATTGATAAAGCTGCTTTGATAAAGGTCGGCTCCACGGGAATGTGCAGGTTTAAAAACGATTTATAAACCCGCTTCAATAGAATGGCATCCCGTTCCTGGATTCCGTATTGTTCATTGGTCAGTGTGGCGGAAATTCCCAGCGCCCCGGCGACCTCGCAAAGAATGGCATACTGCACCGGGTCAAAATCGCTGTCATGTAAAAGAAACCGCAAGGTTGCTACATCATCTACGGAAACCGTCAGTCGTTTCATCCATTCATCTCCTTTGTTCGCCTGCTGTTGCGGAAGGGGGCTAATATAAGGATTCTATATGCGGTGCGGTAATTTAATGTGATTCTGTGATTCAGTGCATTTCCGGCTTAGCCCGGGATGTCGTCTTGCCAGCGGGAAATATACCATTTATCTCCGCGCTTAATAAAACGGAACGTCACCACGCCGATCAGGGTGGGGATGGTCATCCCGCCGTCCAGGGTTAAGGTAAAGGTGATTCGCCGTTCATATTCAGTAGCCCCGGGAAGCGGATCGGGCAGGGGGCGCGAACCCCAGGTAAGATCAAGGGTGTTGAAAAAACGGAACATCCCCCCTACCGTTTTCAACTCCTCGTCCCGTCCCCAGTTGATCGGCTCCGACGGCGACACATTGAAATTTTGGCTGATAAAGGTAAAGGTGGAATCAAAAAGCTCGCTATATACCAGGGAATCTTTGAATGTGTAGGCATATTGAAAGTTCTGCAAAACTTCATCGGGAGTGCGCTGCTCGGTAAGCAAGAGCGACTGTGTTGCATTCTGGTCCGCTTCTGCCGGCGCAAAGGGGTTGGTGCAATTCGACAGCGCGGCAAGGCCGCCAATCAGAAGAACCAAAAAAGTCATTCTTTTCATGA
>JAJRYW010000372.1 GCA_024275555.1 Calditrichota bacterium
ACTGCTGGCCTGTTTCATCCGTATGTTGTTGTAACAAGTCTCGTACATGCTTCAGTTCAAAGCTCTTTATTACGAGAGACTCCGCCTGGATATTGAAAGGAGAACCCGTGCCCAAGGAGTCGCTTTTAGGACGTACTTTGAGCTTATAGTCCCGAATATCACGTAGACCTACCAGTGCCACAGAAGCAGGAAAAGCCTTGGGGCGATGCTGAAAACCATTGCGTAGCTGCCGGAGAAAAGAGACCAATACATCGTCATATAAAGAATCTACTTCATCGATCAGCAAGACTAATTTGATGGCGCGCTTCGCCCCTTGCTTCAATTCTTTGAGGATGATTTTGATGTCCGCGTTGAAATCGCGGGCGCTGTAACTGTCCCGGCGCTGATCAAAGCGCAGCCCCGGCAGCCCGGGCAGTATGGATTTGCTTCCCTCGATAATGTCTTCCATCATCACTTCAAAAAAACGGGCTTCCGGCGTACCCTGCAAGTCGATATAGACCGGGATGTAGCGGTATTGGGAATCCGGTTCGGCAAGGAGCCGCTGCCGCAGTTGGTGCAGCAGGGAGGTTTTGCCGATCCGGCGCGGGCCGTGGAGCATCAGGCTGTTGTTGTGCAGGGTGTTGATGATCCGTCGCAGCAACTGCTCCCGCCCGTAAAACATTTTGGGATCGTGAATAGGCGCCCCGGCAATATAAGGGTTGTAGCGATTGACAAAGGCGATCCGGCGTTTCATCCGGGTGTTGACGGCAAATCCGGCCGCGATGAGGGCCAGCATCCCCAGCATGGTTCCCCCAAACAGGGGTGTTTGATACAAGGGCCGCAGCCGCACAATGCTGACCGGGTAGGCGGCTTGATGTCTCTCCGGATCGCGGTCGCGGGCGGACACCACAATTTGATTTTCCCCCAGCCGCAGCGGCAGGCGGATCTCAAAATCAAACTGTTTCTGATCCGGCGCAGGAGGTCTTAACCGCAGCGGCTGGCCGTCCGGGCCCGGAAACGGTTCTCCGTTCAGGGTAAAGGCCAGGTAGTCGACGCCCTGGTCGTCGCTGACCACGCCGTGCAGGAGAATCTCGGCAGAGCGGGTGGTCGCCGGCGGGCGGCTAAAAGCAATCAGCGGGGCCACGGTGACGGTGTCCCGCTCCACGATGGCGACCCGTTGCGTATCCGGCGCCTGCCCGATGCGGGCCATCTCCACCCGGGTGCGCCGCAGCCAGTCGTCCACCTGGCGGTATTGCGGATCGCCGCCGGCGATTTGGTTAAATGTGTGCAGGGCCCGGGAGTAATTGCCAGCCAGGTAGGCGCGCAAGCCCGCCTCGAATAAAGAATCCGGCCCGGTTAGAGTGGGCCCGCTTTCCTCCCGGCGAACAATAGCAGATGTTTCCCCAAGCAAACCGCGCAAATGAGGCAGGAGCAGGCTGCCGGGAGTGAGCTGTTCAATTTCCGACAGGGTAGACCGGGCCGCCGAAACACGGCCTTCTCCAAGCTGAGCGATAAATCGCAATAGCTGTTGACGCTGAACGGTGTGTTCTTGCTGGATTATTTTTAGTCGCCGGAGTGAATCCGCCTGCGCCTTTACCCGTTGCCGATGCTGCAGGATGGAATCTAAAATGGCTTGATAATGTTTCAATGAAGCGTTATTGCGGGATCGATTGACGGCGCCCCACTGGCGGGATGTGCTGAATGCTTCCCGGGCGGCTTCGAACTCGCCCAGGTTAAAGCGGCATACTCCCATCCAGTAGTAGGGGAGGTAATCGACAAACTGGAGGGCGTAGGTCTCCGCCTCGCGCTGGGGATTACGTTTCTGTTTGACGGCCTTTTGCAGTTCTTTCAGCGCGGTTTGCCAACGGGCGTCCCGGATGGCTTCCCGGGCGTCGGTGTAGTGATCATACCAGACTGTTTGGGAGAAAATTTGCCCGCAGAGGATCAAAATCAGGAAAATTATTATGCCCGGCCTGGCAAGTTCCGGGTTCCGCTGAAAGCTCACGTTTCTTCCCCGCGTATTAGGCAATCATTGCCGATCTGTTAGTTCAGCGAGAATCTGATATTTTTATATAAGTTTAATCTCCCGAATTTAGCAATCAAACACTAATTTATTGAAACTTTACGATCAAAACCTCCCTTAATGCCGGTTTCCGCCCCGGAATTACCGCCATCATGGGTATAAAAAATTTTTCCCTTATCGCCGACAATGATTCCGGATGAGGCGTCGCGAAAACTGATTCCATTTAAATCATCCCCACCCAGAATCATCGCGGTCCAATTTTGTCCCGCATCCATCGTGTGCAGAACAATTCCGGCGTTGCCGCAAATCCAACCTTCCTGTTGATCAACCATGTAAATTCCTCTTAAGCTCTGCCCGGTAGAACTTTGTTGTGTAATCCAACTCTGGGCATAGATGGTGCTGATCATGGTTATTACAATTATTGAGACGTGAATTCGTTTCCGAAAAGATGAAGTGTATTGAGTGTATAATAATTATGGGGCGCTTACGTTTGGTTTTCAATGACATCCCCCCTACCCCCCTTCGAAGGGCAGGGCTGTTAAGTTCTATGCTCATTGATTGCAAAAACTCACTGTTTTCACGACTCCTGTCATTCCCTGCCTGCCCCGGCGCGCCGGGGAATGTTTTGTAGAGGCGTGAATTAGTTTCCGAAAAAATGAAATGTATTTGTGTAGTTGCCTTCAAGCAATAGTAATGTCCCCCCTTAATCCCTCCCGGCTGGCCGGGAGGGGAAACGAGCCTCCCTCCCCGATTTCGGGAGGGCCGGGGTGGGGAAATTTAACTTGATAACTGTCCGGCTACACAAATACGCCCACTTTAAGTAATTGCACTTAAATAAACGTCACTTCGTACTTGCTGGCTTCGACGGGCTCAGCCAGCAGTCCCAGCCAGGAGGCTGAGCCCGTCGAAGCCGAGAGTGCCTGAAAAAGTGTCGTTTATTCAATGCCATTTACTTAA
>JAJRYW010000373.1 GCA_024275555.1 Calditrichota bacterium
AATTGCGTAACATGAGTTGTTTAAAGAATGAATTGGCGCCGGAACGCAGCATGGATCAGCAGTTTCGTGCGTCAAAATAAGTTCAACACATGATGGGCATTAATCTATTTATGCAAATTAAACCTGGCAATTTTTATGAATAGACGGCTGCTTACATTCATCCTCACCACCCTGTTGTCCGGGGCGGTGCTGGCCCTGGATTCTCTTGCGGTGTCGCCGCTGCAACTCCATTTCAGCAGCGACACCAGCGAGGTATCGCAAACCTTCAGCATTATCAACACGGGGAATGACTCGCTGACCTGGACGGCCTCCGGCGATAGCGGTTCGCCCTGGATCAGCGTAACGCCCCCCGGGGCGATCATCGGCCCCGGCTTTTCCCTGGTAACCGTTACGATTGATCGGGCCGCTCTTGCCCCCGGGTTAAGCGCCGGCCTGGTAAACATCAGCGGAGACGGCCAGGACACCACCCTGACGGTTGCCGTTGAAGTCGCCGGTCTCAATCTTTCTACTCAAATTTTGAATTTCGGCAGCGTGGATACCTTGCGCTCGGTAAGCATCGCCAACAGCGGCGCGGGGGTGTTAACCTGGGAAGCGGTTGCCAATGAGCCCTGGATTGTTGTCGGGCCGGACAGCGGTGTAAGCAGGTCCTCGCTGCTCAATGTGCGGGTCGACCGTTCCCTGCTGCCGCCCGGGCTTGCCGGCGGAACAGTCATCATCACTTCCAACGGCGGCCGGGACACCATCGCTGTCAACGTCGATGTGGCCGGATTAAGCGTTTTTCCGGCCAGCCTGGATTTTGGCAGCATTGCCGAGCAGAAAACGATCAGTATTGCCAATACCGGCGCCGGAACGCTGCTGTGGCAGGCCGCCGGCAATCAAAGCTGGCTTACTCTCTCCCCGGCCTCGGGAAGCGGAGACGCCCTGGCGACCGTCCGCGTCAACCGCAGCGGGTTAACTGCCGGGGTTCACCTGGACACCATTCGGGCGACCAGCAACGGGGGGAACATCTCCATCCCGGTGCGGCTTGCCGTTGCCGATTTAGAGGTTGCCCCCTCTTCATTGAGCTTTGGCCCGCAGGATTCTTTACAAACACTGCAAATTTCCAACGCCGGCAGCGACACCCTGCAATTTTCTTTGTTCGACGACCAGACCTGGCTGCACCTGGATATTACCTCGGGTGTTGTTACCACCGATACGGCCCTGGCCCTGGTTCGTGTTAACCGGGATTCGGTGCTTCCGGGGGCCTACCAGGGAAATATTTTGATCGATTCCAATGGCGGCCGGGATACCGTTACGGTGTTTATGGCGTTTGCCGCGTTGATCCTCAACCCCGCCAGCCTCAATTTCAGCAGTTCCGCGGATGATACGCTGCGCTACTTCAGCATCCGCAACAGCGGCTCCGGCAACCTGGCCTGGAGCATCAGCGCCGATTCTTCCTGGGCAATACCTTTCCCCGTTTCCGGCGTTACTCCCGGGTTCCAGAGCGATTCGGTGCAGGTGTTTATTGACCGCGCCCAACTGGGGCCCGGTGTGCACCAGGCCCTGGTTACCATCGATGATCAGGCCAACAATCTCAGCCTGATTCTGCCGATAACCGTGGAAGCGGCCGAGATGCAGGTTAATCCCGGCCAGCTTACTTTCAGCAGCAACCCGGCCGATATTTCCCGGAGAATCGGGATTTCCAACACCGGGGCCGGGGTGCTGAACTGGCAGATCGTGGAAAATATTCCCTGGCTGAGCGCCTCGCCGTCTGACGGCGCTACCGGAGGCGGCCTCTCGGATTCCGTGAGCCTGGTTGTCGACCGCAGCCTGCTTCCGCCGGGGGCGACCAGCGACACCTTTCAGGTGGTTGACCTCACCAATGGCGGGATAATCCCGGTGGCGATCAACGTGCTGGTTTCCGGGTTAACCCTGAATAGGGACTCTTTATACTTTGGCAGCAATCCGGCCGATACGCTGCAAACGTTCGAAATCAGCAACAGCGGTTCCGGGCAACTGAACTGGACTGCCGAGGGGAATCAAACCTGGATTTCCGTAACGCCTGCCAACGACAGCACCGCCGGGGGAGAAACCGATACGGTGCAGGTGCACATCAACCGGGATTTGTTGCCCACCGGGCTGAGCGTCGGCGCCGTTTCCGTGCAGGACCTGACCAACAACATCAGCCATTCCCTGTCCATCACGGTTAATAAGACCGATTTAGCCCTGTCGGACACCTTAATCGAGCTGGGAAGCAGTGCGGATATTTCTTCCGGGCGTTTTGAAATTATCAGCACCGGAAGCGGAACGCTGCAATGGCGTCTGGAACCGGATTCTTCCTGGCTGACCGTCTCCCCGTTGCAGGGCGTGGGCTCGGATACGGTGGAATTCAGCGTGGACCGCAGCGTGCTGCGCCCGGAATTTTCCCCCTATTCCAGCCGTATCCTGGTTATAGATGAAACCAACCTGGACACCCAGCAGGTGCGGATTCGGGTCGATGTGGCCGCCCTGGCGCTCTCCCCG
This sequence comes from Calditrichota bacterium, assembly GCA_024275555.1. Lineage (GTDB taxonomy): Bacteria > Calditrichota > Calditrichia > RBG-13-44-9 > J075 > JAJRYW01. The sequence continues at coordinate 2,503 of JAJRYW010000373.1, forward strand.
GCGGCGCTTCAGTTTCGCAGCGATTCCGCCGGCGCTTCCCCGGATTCTTTCCGGATCATCAACAGCGGCAGCGGAGAACTGCTCTGGGTAAGCATTCCGGACACCAGTTGGCTGGTGATCAGCCCTTCCACCGGCAGCAGCGACACCACGGTTCAGGTAACTATTCTGGAAAATCTCCTCGATCCGGGATTTCACCAGACCCTGGTACGTGTGGAAGACCTTACCAACCACACCCGCGATACGGTGTGGGTGGAAGTGGAAAAAGTGGGCGCCGTGATCAGCGAGAGCCGCCTGGATTTTGACAGCGATATTGACACGCTGTCCTTTGTTATCGAAAACAGCGGCGCCGGTTTGCTGCACTGGCAGATTCTGCCCATCGTGCTGGATACGGTTTGGTTTGAACTCAGTCCATCCGAAGGCAGCCTGGCTGCCGGGCAGGCGCAGACCATCGGCGTCGGGGTGCACCGGGAGCGGATCCGGGAGTTTCGCCAGTATGAGTATGTTCTGCAAATCGCTACCGATGCCGGGGTTTTTACGGTGGATTTGAACATGGATGTGGATCAGTTGGCCATTGTGCATGACAGCGGTCTTTTGGGCGGCATCATTACCGGAACACCGGCAACCATCACGGCGACCATTACCGATAGCGGCGCGACCGAGCAGGCAACACTTTTGTACCGCACCGGCACAGACGCCTCCTTTAACGAGGTTGCCATGAGCAGCGCTGATGGGTTGGTTTACCAGGCGGAAATCCCCGGCCTCGCCGTGAGCGACGCAGGGGTGGAGTATGTCATCCGGGCCGAGAATCGCTACCGGAAAATAAGCCAAACACGTAATTTTTCTTTCCCGGTGCGCAGTGTCGCCGGCGTAACAAAAGCGGAACTCCAGCCGGCCGAACGCTACCGGCTGGTTTCGCTGCCGCTGAATCTGGACAACAAAGATGCGCGGGCGGTCTTGCAGCAGTCCTTCGGGGATTACGATCCTACCGAATGGCGATTTTTCCAGTTGCGCCAAAACGGTTACGCCGATGTAGACAGCAGCGACATCCTGATCCGCCCCGGCGAAGCTTACTGGCTGATTGTGCGCACTCCTCAAAATCCGCTTGCCAGCGGGGCAGGGGAGAGCATCCTGCTGGATCGCCCTTACCAGGTTCCCCTGCATAGCGGCTTCAACTTTATTGCCAATCCCTTCACTTTTGAGATTCCTTTCCGGCAGGTTGAACTGACCAGCGGCAATTCCGTTCAGCTCTATTTTTGGGAAGACGCCTGGTTTCTCAGCGACACCAGCGGGGTGATTCAAACCGGAACCCAAACCATTGCAGAGTTGGCGCCTTTCCGGGGATTTGCGCTGCCCAACACCCGCTTCCGGGTAAGCAGCGAAGGGGACACTATCTTAGTCCCGGACACCTTGTTGATCCATCCCCGGGCGTTGCCGCAGAAGCAGGCCGGGGCGCCCGGAAAAGTCGCTGCATCTCCTGTGAAGTGGCAGGTGCAGATACAGGCCCGGAGCGGGGAATTGCAGGACCCGCACAATTACCTCCGGGCCGGGCCCCACAGCCGGGATGAATTTGATCGCGCCGATCAGCCCGAGCCCCCGGTCATTCGAGATTTCCTCTCGGTGTATTTTGCCCATCCCCAATGGCCCCGGCCGCTGCAAAAATTAGCGGTTGATCAGCGCTCCGTTTCCGATGAAGGACATCTCTGGCCGCTGGAAATCCGCAGCAGTCGCCCGGGGATAGTGACACTGAGTTTTGCCGGGTTAAACCAATTGCCCGGGAATTTCCGGGCCTGGGTAGTGGACGGCCGCACCGGCGAAATGTTTAACCTGCATGAGGTTGAGCAGTTGCAAGTACCGTATAATGATCCCAAATTTGCCTACCCGCTCTCTGTGATTATCGGAACCGAAACTTTTGTGGCCGGAAAAATTGCCGAACTGAATTTGCTGCCCCGGGAGTACCGCTTGTTCCAAAACTATCCCAATCCCTTTAACCCCTCTACCACGATCCGCTTTGCTCTGCCTGCGCCGCAACGGGTTCGCATTACCATTTACAATTTGCTGGGCCAGCGCGTTCGTCAGTTGGTCAAAGATCAAGCTTTGCAGGCCGGCTTTCACGCCCGGAACTGGGACGGCCGCAGCGACGCCGGAACGCCGGTTGCCAGCGGGCTCTATTTTTACCGGATTCAGGCCGGCGAGTTTGTCCGCAGCAAAAAAATGCTTTTAATCCGCTGACGGGAGGAAAAACTTCTTAAGCGTAATTCGTAATTCGTAATTCGTAATTCGTAATTCGTAATTCGTAATTCGTAATTCGTAATTCGTAATTCGTAATTCGTA
>JAJRYW010000374.1 GCA_024275555.1 Calditrichota bacterium
AAACGCAGAAAGAGCGGATTTTCGCTGAAAAGGAATTACAAATGTAACTATCTTGACAATGTTAGATTTCAAAAGATTTCGACAGGATTAACAGGATATACATGATATTTCAACTGGATGATCAACAAATCTTTAATTAATTATCCTGTTCAATCCTGCTCCGCGGGAACGCCTTCGGCATAAATTCCGTCAAAAAATAAGAGGCTTAATATACCGGGGCGTCAAATCGGAAAAACAAAAACGGAGATTTTCCACCTGTGAACATAAACCGGCAAAACCGCAAAGTGCTCCTCTTCAACCCCCGGGCGGCGCACTCCAAGTACCGCATCCCCAACAGCATCCTGCAACTGGGCGCGGCGCTGGAAGACCGCTTCGAGTACGTCTTCGTCGACGGCAACCGGGAAGAAGACCCCTGGGAGGTCATCCGCAATTACCTGGACAGCGGGGAGTTCTTCTGCTTTGCTGCAACCACCATGCCGGCTTTGCAGCTTAAGCAGGCCATCCCTTTCAGCCGGCGGGTGCGGCAGGAATACCCGGGGGTGGTGATCGTCTGGGGCGGGTATTTTGCCGCTAACCAATCCCGGGTGACGCTGGAGTCCGGCTACGTGGATTATGTGGTCAGCGGCCCCGGGGACCAGGTCTTTCCGGCGCTGTTGACGGCCCTGGTCGAAGGAGCAAATCCACAGGCCATCCCCAATCTAATCTTCCGGCGCGAGGGGCAAATCGTGGAAACCCCCAAAGAGGAGTTGCTCGACCAGGACGCCCTGCCGCGGTTGCCCTACCGGAAGCTGGATCAATTCTATTCCATGGACGGCTACCTGGCCAACACCTACCTGGGGCAGCGCACCGCTGCCTATCACTCCAGCGTGGGCTGCCCCTTTACCTGCTCTTTCTGCGGAATTGTGCCGATTTACAAAGCCCGCTGGCGGGGCAAGTCGGGCCGGCGTATTTATGAGGATGTCAAGTATCTCAAAGAGGAATTCGGGGCGGATGCGCTGGAGTTCCACGACAACAACTTCTTCGTCTCGGAAAAACGCACCGTGGAATTTTCCCGGCTGATTCTCCCGGAGAAAATGGTCTGGTGGGGCGAGGCCCGCATCGACACGGTGGATAAATACAGCGACGACTCCCTGGCGCTGATGCGCGAATCGGGCTGCAAGATGATCTTCTTTGGCGCGGAAACCGGCAACGACGAGGTCTTGCAGCAGATGAACAAAGGCGGCTCACAAACCGGGGAGCAGATCAAAAAATTTGCCGCACGGATGGCCCAATTTGAGATCATCCCGGAATACTCCTTTGTGCTGGGAACCCCGGCGGAGACCCCGGAGAAAGTCTGGGCGCAGATCGAGGCGGATATTGCCTTCATCAAGGAGATTAAGCAAATCAATCCGCACACAGAGATTATCATCTATGTCTACAGGCCCGTGCCCACGGAGGGATCGGAGCTTTACCGGCAGGTGCAGGCGGCCGGGTTTGCCTTCCCGCAGAAGCTGGAGGATTGGATCAATCCCCGCTGGGAAAATTTTGACCTGCGCAAAAACCCCATGACCCCCTGGCTCACCCCGGCGATGATCGACCGGATTTTAAATTTTGAGACGGTTTTGAACGCCTACTACCCCACCGTTTCCGACATAAAGCTGACCCGCTTGCAGCGCCAGGCGATCCGCTTGTTCGCCGCCCCGCGCTACCATCTCAACTTATTGGCCTGGCCGCTGGAACTGCGCCTCCTGCAATCGCGCTGGCTGCGCTACCGCCAGCCGGAGATTGAGGGGTTTTGAGGGGTGGTGGTTTTTAGTCTGGGAATGGTTGTGGTAATTCGGGTTGTTTTAGGGGGGGAGAAAGGAGATGGGGTTTTGGGTGTTTGGAGGGGGGGGAAGAGGTAAAGGTGGGGAGGTTTGTTGGGCTTTGGGTTTAACGACTGAACTCATTTGCAGCTATGGAGCGCAACGGAATTGCCGTCCGAGTGCAGCGCCTTTTTGGGGCCAGCATTTAACATTACCGGGTCTTGAACCCTTTCAACCTTGTGCACTCGATAAGTCGATCCAAGGTCTTTGTAGTAAAAACTTTTCCCCTGGTCGCGAGTATCATTTTTTTCATATCTTCCCGGCGGACTCCAAAACCCCGGCCACCGATACACGCGATGACTTCGTATTTGGGATTATCCTCGGAACGTCCGGCAAGGCTCAACTCTCCGAGATGTTGAATGCGCGTCACTTTGTCGCGAGCCGTGCCATCATCCTCTGTGATTTTCGCTTCGATAATTACCTGCGGGTTGAATTCGCTGGGTATAATGAAGTCCGGTGTCTGGTCGAAACCCTCGATTCGTTCGGCGCGTTTGGTTTTTCGGAAACTGATACCTGCCTTGGAGAG
>JAJRYW010000375.1 GCA_024275555.1 Calditrichota bacterium
CCCCGCGCATCCGGTGGGATTGCTCTTCCACAAACTGCTCCGGAAGCGTTTCCCGCTGCCAGTTGCAGGCGCTGATCTGGTAGAGAATCCTCTGGTAATCGTCCAGGACATAGTGCGTTCCCACGGTCTGATCGGGAATAAACTGTACACTGAAGCCCTGCTCAAGGATGGAATCGATCACCTGGCGCAATTTTTCTTTATAGGCGTCCAGCAGCAAGGTTTTTAATTCCAGGTCCACCGTCGATGAGGTTCCGTCATAAAAGCTGGCCAGCAGGTTAATGTGGGAAACATAAGGGAAATTGCGGTCGTGAATCCGCACGGTCAGTTCGCGGCTGCGGGCGTAATTTTTCCAGATGATGCGCCGGATATCGTCGCCGGGGGTGTATTTTTTGTAATCCAGCGGCTCGCCTTTGGCAAAGCGGTGGCGCTGCACTTTCAGCACCGGCTCCTGGGCGTGGTCCGTTTTAATGGGAAGCGGCTCCTGGTCGCTTACCGGCGCTTCGATAAAAATGCCCTGGTTCTCATCTTCGCGATACGGGAAGGCAAAAAGGTGAAAAAAATCTTCAAAAAAGATAAACGCGGCGCGAATCCGGTAATCTTTGATATTGGGCATGGCGACAGCTTTGGTCGACATCATCCCCCGTTTTTTGCCCGCTTCGATAATGGGCTGATCCAGGAGGATGTCTTCACTCTGCTGTCCATCCTGGTAGATCAATTTAACCCGCACATAGCCGAACCAGGGTTTCCGCAGGCCGTAGACGCGTATCTCCGCCGGGCGCGAGGCCGGCTGAGCGCTCTTCGGCAGAAATTTTATTTTGATGATATCTTCCCGCTCTTCGGGGTCTTCCTCCAAAATGCGTTTTTTGAACCAAAAGGCCAGGTAGGCCGGCACGCCGGAGAACAAACTGAACACCAGCACCAAACCGCAAAAAGCAATGGTGATGGCGCTCAAGACAATCTGCACCCGCGCGGCGCTGCCCGGCATCCCGCTGTGATGGTTGATCCAGTAATAGGCAATCCCGGCCAAAACCGCCAGGAGGAAAAAATTCCGCCGCAGGAAAAAGAAATTCTTATATAATGCCAATTGCTGTTTGATTTTCTTCATCAGACCCAATATAAGTTCTTTTAACTCGCCAGACTGTCAGGCGCACGTTTTTTTTATGATACATGAGATATTTCATCGCTCAGCCTAAACCCCTAACTCAATTCTCCCGTCGGTATTTCGCCAGAACCTTCTGGAACGGCTCCCCGAACCAGAGTTTGACAAACAAATCGGTTTCCAGGCGGCTCATTTCCTGCCAATCCAGGTGCTGATGCTGCTCGGCCAGGGTCAGGAAGGCCTCCACCGCCTGGGGCGGGTGGGCCAGAATTTGTTGGGCAAATCCGGCCGCTTCTTCCAGGAGTTCCCCAGCCGGGCAAATCCGGTCCACAAAGTGAATCCGCAGCGCTTCCGGTGCGTCGATCTTCTCCCCTCCCAGGAAGAGCCGCAGCGCCCGGCTCCGGCTGACAATCCCCAACAATCGCCGTCCGCCGCCCCAGCCGGTAATAATCCCGTTGGGCGCCTGCCGGAAGCTGAACAGGGCATGATCGGCCGCAAAGCGGAAGTGGCAGGCCGTTAAAATCTCGCAGCCGCCGCCCAGGGCCTGCCCGTTCACCGCGGCAATGACCACCCGTTTACCGAAATAAAGCCGTTCCAGGAGCCGCTGCATCCGCAGGGACATCTCCCGGCAGGCGCCTTCATCCCGAAGAGAGGCAAAATAGCGCAAATCCCCGCCGGCGCAAAAGGTTTCGTTGCCGGCCCCGGTAAGAAGAATGGCCCGGCAGCACGCATCAGCCTCGATCCGGTTCAAGTGGTCTTCCCAGGCCTCCATCATCTCCCGGTTTACCGAGTTGTGCACCTCGGGCCGATTTAAGCGCAGCAGGGCAATTTCTCCCTGTCGTTCAAAATCGATCAATCACTGTCTCCCATTGACACCTCCTGCGTTGAATTACATTTGACGCTGAAGAAACGGATATTCGCAGATTTTTTATTCCACTGAAGAATGCTTTGCTGCAAAATTTCGATCCACGGTCAAGCTGAAGCTTGACAATCCTGGAAAAATTTCACCCCGAAAATTTACTTCACTGTCAAACTGAAGCTTGACACTCCAATAGGCCAACACAATTTATTTTGTCGGGGGCATCGTTGTTGAATCCAATTATGTAAGCTCAACTCCTCTGACGGTTGATGTTTATAGAGTTCCCGCTCATTCTCAGTGTTCTTCAACCTAATTCTTGCCAATCCCACGTTGAACTTAATTTGACGCAGAATGCCGCTGATTTGGGCAGAGTTCCGCTGAGAGAATTTTTATTTATCCTGAATTATGAATAATTCCCATCTTTTTCCCCGTTTTCTCGCTTTTCTCTCACAATCGGGATGAACGGAAGATTTCCGCAGACCGCCTTTTTTGGTTTTAAAACAATTTCAGCGTTTCTCTGTCTTTTTCAGCGTTTCTCCGCGTCAAATTTAATTGAACCCCAGGTTCAAATAACAACGGCGCAATTACCGAAGCGGGTCCAAATCCGGGTAATCCGTTTCATCCTCGTTTTCATCTGCCATGGGAAGCATACTGCTGAGCAGGTCGCGGAACTGCAAGCCCTCTTCCAGGCGATGTTTGCTCAGGAACGAGTATTCCGCCAGGGCGTGCAGCACAAGCTCCATGACGAACAGGTGAGCATCGGCGTCCAAATCCGGCTGATATTTTTTGACGAACTCATGCAATCCCGCTACTTGAATGAGGGTATTCCGGTAGTCATCATGAGCCATGTCATTGAGCACATCCAGGGTATGGCCTTCTCCAAACCAGCCAATAATTTTTTGATACGGGTTAATTTTGGTGTTTTTCTTAAGCTGTTCCGGGTCGGGGAAATGCTCTTTAAACAAAGAGCGGATAGCCTTGCCGATCAATGTTTGGGCTACCTGGGAAGGGCCTTCCTGCTCGCCTTCGTAGACCAGTTCAATTTTTCCGGTGATGGCCGGGACAACCCCCCAGAAATCGGCAATGCGCACGGTGGTTTTTTCTTCGCCAAACAACAACAGCCGGCGTTCCGCGGCGCTGAGCAGGTTCTCGTAGGCGGAAATAGTCAGGCGCGCCGAGACCCCGCTGCGGTGATCGACATATTCGCTGTTACGCGCCTCGAAGGCGATCTGCTCCACCAGCTCTTTGGCCAGCTCCGGGACCTGCACCCGTTCTTCCTGTTCTCCCGAAACCCGGGCCTCCTGCTCGGTAATTTTCCGGGCAATTGCAATCGATTTGGGATAGTGGGTTAAAATCTGGCTCTCAATACGATCTTTCAGCGGCGTAACAATGGCACCTCGATTGGTGTAATCCTCCGGGTTGGCGGTAAAGACAAATGCGATGTCCAGCGGGATGCGCAATTTGAAACCGCGAATCTGGATATCTCCCTCCTGCAAAATATTGAACAGGGCCACCTGGATGCGCGCCTGCAAGTCGGGCAGTTCGTTGATCACAAAAATACAGCGGTTTGAGCGGGGCACCAGGCCAAAGTGAATCACCCGTTCATCCGAGTAGGGCAAACGCAGGTTGGCCGCTTTGATGGGGTCGCTGTCGCCAATCAGATCGGCTACCGAGACGTCCGGGGTGGCTAATTTCTCGCTGTAACGCTCGGAGCGGTGCAGCCACTGAATGGGCGTCTCGTCTCCTTTTTCCAGGATCAAATCCCGGGCGTAGCGGGAGATGGGCCGGAGGGGATCGTCGTTCAGTTCCGCCCCGGCGACGACCGGAATATACTCATCCAGCAAATTCGTCATCAGCCGGGCAATGCGGGTCTTGGCCTGCCCGCGCAGTCCCAGCAAAATAATATTATGGCGCGATAAAATTGCCCGCTCGAGATCGGGAATCACCGTTTTTTCATAGCCGAGGATACCTTCAAATAGCGGCTCCCGAGCGGCCAACTTGCGGATCAGATTTTCCCGCAGTTCCTGCTTAATGGATTTGGGCCGGTATCCGCCCTGCTTCAATTGCCCGAGGGTGTTTATGTGGGGAAGATTCGAGTGAATCATTTATTTGCAACTCCATTCCGGTCTGGTTTGATGAGCGATAAATCGCATGCTCCGGGCGCCGGAGCAATTTTGGGTGCGGCGTCTTTACACCGCCGGAATCTATAACGATTTCCGGGCTTATGCAATCCGCTTGATTTCTTTTCCCCGGTGCTTGTGCAGTATTTGTGTAGCCGGACCGTTATCAAGTAAAATTTCCCCTCCCCGGCCCTCCCCGAAACCGGGGAGGGAGACCGGTTTCCCTCCCGGCCAGCCGGGAGGGAGTAAGGGGGGACATTACCATTACATGAAGGCAACTACACAAATACCTTGTGAACTATCGCTCCGACGATTCATTCAAATTCGCCAAAGTTGCCAGGCTTCTTTGACAAGCTCAGCTATGAATTCAGCCGAGTTGTCATCTGACATCTAATTTGTTCCGGCTACAAAAGTTCCCTTTTACAGGAAGAATTTTAGCTCCCTGGGCAGCGCAAGAGTTCACGAACTTCTTGTTTCCCAAACACTCCGGTTTTAAGTTGGCTTTCTGAAATCAAAATTAACGGAGGTAATATATATGAAGCTACCTATTTTTCCGGTCATTCTGCTTGTTTTGGCCGGCGTGCTGGCAACGTCCTGTTCCGAAGCCCGGGAAGGGGCGCCGTTGCCTGAAAAGCCCTATACCCAGGAAATGTTCAATCAGTACTGGTACAGCGGCAAAGCCGAGTTAACCAGCTACCAACTGAAGCAGGCCCGCTATGGCGAGATTCACTCCGGAACTGCGGTGCTTATATTTGTTACGGAAGATTTTTTGCCGGACCGGCAAGTGAAATATGAGCAGGGGCCGCGCCCGGACAATGTTACCTCGGTGCTCAAACTCAACTTTATGCGTAATTTTTTAACCGGCGTCTATCCTTATTCGATGATGACCTCGGTGTTTACACCGGTAAACCAAATTGACCGGACCCTGAAACTGAGCAGTTCCGCCCAGGAGTGGTGCGGCCATGCCTATATGCAACTGAACCGCGACGACGACCAATATCGGGGCGTGCTCTATTCCTATTTTCAGGCGGAAGGGGATCAGGAGTTTAACATTCCGGCGGTTTTGCTGGAAGATGAATTGTGGAACCGGGTGCGCCTGAACCCGGATGCGCTTCCCACCGGCGTGGTGGAGGTTGTTCCCGGGTCCCAGTTCCTGCGCTTTCGGCACCAGGAATGTGTTCCCCATTCCGCTGTTGCCTCGCTGGACACCTTGCATAATCCCGCCTGGAGCGACTCGTTGCTGAAACGCTTCCGGCTGGAGTACCGGGACATCCCCCGGACATTGGAGATAGTTTTCGAAGCCCGCTTTCCCTATCAAATTGTCTATTGGGAAGAGGAGATGCTGAGCGGCTTTGGCGCTCCCACGCGCCTTAAAACCACGGCAACCCGCATCAAAAGTATCCAGTTGGAGTACTGGAGTAAAAATTCGCTTGCCGACACGACCTACCGGGAAATGCTGGGTTTGTGAAGCTCTTTTATCATAGCTTTAATAGACCTTATTACAAACTAAGTTTATATTACTACATAACTTATGTCATTTCGAACGAAGAGAGAAATCTGTTAGCACTCGTAACTTTGTCTGTACTTTACAATTATTTTAGCCAACATAGTATCGTATACAAACAGATTTCTCTCTACGCTGCGCTTCGTTCGTGGCAACGCCCTCCCGCGCCAATGCCAACGGCGCCACGTTGTGGTTGGGAAAATGACATAGATTTTTAAGGGTAATATTTACAGACAATTAAAGAGTAATAAGGTCTAATGAGCAAAGCCCTCCTGAAATATTCGGGAGGGCCTTGCTATCGGATGGCTGCTTCATTATTTCAAATCATCATTACGCTTCTTGATCAGCATTTCCAGCTTTTGCACCACCACCCCCAGGTCCGGCTTGGAAAGCTGGGCGTCCGCCCCAACGGAGTCGCCTTTGTGCCGTACATCTTCGGTGATCATCGAAGAAAAAATCACCACCGGCAGACGCCGTAGCAAGGGGTGCTCTTTAATTTTGCGGGTCAGGCTGTATCCATCCATCCGGGGCATTTCGATGTCGGTAATCACCACGTCTACATGCTGAAAAAGCTCCTGCGGATTTGCCGCCTGCTCCCCCAATTGCTGAAGGCGATCCCAGGCCAGTTTGCCGTTGTTGAAGGAGGTGATGGTAAATCCCGAACCTTCCAGGCGTTTGATGATCAAATTGCGGATAACGGCGGAGTCTTCCACAATGAAAACTTTTGACTCCTGGCCGAACGCCTCAAAAGAGTCATCGAGAATTTCCATGCCCAGCAGCGGATGGGTTTCGGCCAGGATTTTTTCCACATCGAGCATCATGACGATTTTATCATCAAATTTGATGACGCCCACCACCGAGGAGGTTTGGGTGTTAAAATCACTGAAACTGTCCGGCGTTTCCACCTCCATCCAGGATAAACGATGAATCCGGCGTACATCGCTGACGATAAAACCCACCCGGGTCTGGTTGAACTCGGCAATAATAATCTTTTTGCCGGAAATGTCATTTTCCTGCCCATAGAGGGTTTTGGTTAAATCCATCACCGGGGTCAAGTGGTCGCGCAAGTTGATAATGCCTAAGACGCCCTCGGGCAGGTTCGGTATCGAGGTGATTTCCGGTACGCGGATAATTTCCCTCACTTTTGCCACGTTTATTCCAAAAGGCTGAGAGATAATTTTGCCGGATTGATCACGGTACTGTAAATTAAATTCAATAATTTCCAGTTCATTGGTGCCGGTTTCTAATAAAATTTGCGATTCTGCGGACATGATACGCTCCCTGTAGGTCTGGTCAACCTGATTTCTTCCCTGCATTTTACAATTGCACAAGATATTATTTAGTGGTCGTAATAAATATAGATTATATTAGCAGATTGTAAACCTTAACCGAATTGCCGGTAAACCGGGGAAAACCAGAATTATGATCTCATTGTGGTTAGAAAAACTTCGACAACGTTTTCGGCAAGAAGACCGGCTGATTCAAATTACCGGCCACATCGCTCATGAATCCAGGCGGGCGTTGTTGTTTGAATATGAATCCCGAAACGGCTGGCTGCCCAAACGCAAGTTAAAAATTATTGAACGCAGCGGAAACCAGGCCACGATTGAACTTCCCTTCTGGCTGGCCAGGAGAAAATTTCATTATTGAGCCGGTTTGCCGAAAACAATGTCCGTACATAATAGAGGATAAATGAACCACTACCGGATAAAAAATTGTGGAAGGCTAGGGCAGATTATTTTTTAGCACGATAGCAAAGATATGACCGGCGTCAAACGGGCCCGACGAAAGTGTATTAGCTTTAATGCAACGAGGCCAATTTAGTATAAAGAACTCGGCAACACAGAAGAAGGCCGGCATGTTCTCAAAAAAACAAGTTACCATCACGGTCGACCGGATCGTTTACTCCGGAAAAAGCTCTATTTTAGTCGAAATCGGCAACGAGCAGATATGGTTGCGCAAAGGGAAAGTTCAAATTGCGCCGATGGATGAAGCTGTTCAAATCACCATGCCCCATAAGTATTACCGGAAGAAATTCCCGCATCACAAAGACATCTCCTGATCCCGGCAACGCTCGCTCCGCCCCTCTTTTTCACATCATTCTCCACGATTTCGATAGCGGCAGAAAAACGTCCTTGTCCGGAGGTTAATTTTACCCCGGCTCTTGTCCAATTCCCCGGGATTGGGTATACTGGGTTGCTCCCTAACACGGATGTTTTTATTCCTCCGCAACCCCGGGTTCGGAAGCGTAAATTTCAACGTCTGTTCAGGAGGCGATTCTGTTGGCTCGTTTGTTTGTTGCCCTGCTGATGATCCAAAGTATAGCCGTCGCGCAGGTTATAATTACCGAGGTGATGTTTAATCCGCAAGGCTCCGAACGCGCCAACGAGTTTGTGGAAATCTACAACAGCGGGACCACCCCGGCAGATTTAAGCGGGTGGCAAATCGGCGACGGAACAGCGACCGACCTGGTGATTGAGGCAGGAGGCAACGGGTTGATCCTGCAGCCGAACCAATACGGCCTTATCCTGGATCCCGACTATTTTACCGATTCCCTGCAAATTTACAATCCCCTGATACCGGCGCAGGCGTTAGTGCTTACCATTGCCGGGCCAACCATCGGCAGCAACGGTCTCTCCAATAGCCGGGCGGAAACGGTGGAGTTGATTGACGCCAACGCCGACACGCTGCAGCGGTATCCCTACAGCCTGGATAACCCGGAAGGGTTCAGCGATGAAAAGATTGAGCTGACGCCTGACAACCGTCCCGGCAACTGGGGCAACGCCCGCTTTCTGAACGGCACACCCGGCGCACGGAACAGCCTTACCCGGGCGGAACGCGATGCGGCAATTTCAGCGCTTTACATGAACACCACCCAACCAATCGTTGCTCAACCGCTGCAAATCCGGGCCTATATGTTTAACCGGGGCCGCACCGTTATTGAGAACTTTAACCTGGTCTCATTTTTGGATGATAATCACAACGGTATTCCCGATCCGGAGGAGATTCTTAACAGCGACGCTCAGCAGCCTCTCCTCGCCCCGGACGACTCCCTGGAAATCACACTGGAGTTTACCCCCAGCCAGGCCGGCCAGACCCGCTTCGGACTCCACCTGGAGTTGAGCGGAGACGGCGTTCCCCAGGACAACACGGCTTTATTGTCATTCTTTGTCGACGATCCTTATCGAATCGACCTGGTCATCAACGAGATTATGGCTCGCCCGGAAAGCGGGAAATTCGAGTGGGTGGAATTGCTGAACAACGGCAGCAATCCGGTAGATTTAGCAACCGTTTTTTTCGCAGATGCCCGCGATACGGTGCAGCTTGCCGATTCCGGGAGAACGCTCGCAGCCGGTCAATTTTTAGTTTTGGCAAGAGACTCTGCCGTCATCACCGGGTATCAGGTTCCCCCGGGGCAGGTTGCCATCCTCAGCGGTTTTCCCACCCTGAACAATGATTTTGATGATCTGAAGCTGCTCGGCCCCACCGGGATCATCTACGACCAGGTTCCCTATCGCTCCGATTGGTATGGCCGGGAGGCAGAGGCCGGGGTCTCTCTGGAAAAACTGAATCCTAACTTTGAGGGGCGCTTTGCCCGAAACTGGAGCGCTTCCGTTTCCCCTTCCGGGAGCACGCCGGGACAACCCAATTCGGTTTTCCTGGAAGTGCTGCCCCTGCAAAGCAGCCTGGAAATCCAACCCAACCCCTTTTCGCCGGACAGCGACGGCCGCGATGATTTTACCGCGATCCGCTACCAACTGGATTTGGAAACCGCTTTTGTGGAATTGCGGATATTTGATCTGCGGGGGAGATTGATTCGCCGCCTGGCCAACGCCGAGCCTTCCGCGCAAAGCAATCAATACGTGTGGGACGGTAAGGATGAGCAGGGGCGCATCGTGCGCATCGGCGCTTATATCTGTCTCCTGGAAGCGTTAAATCCGGAAAAAAAAGTGCTGCGCCAACTGAAGAAGACCATCATCGTGGCGAAAAAATAAGGCCCATTGCTAAGAACTGATAACAATGAGCCTTTAGCCTGAATAATTCACGAATTGAGATAAATATTTTCATATGGCCTCATAACTTGTTAAATTTTATTGAGTTAAAAAAAACAAGAAAAGGCGAGGCCATATGAAAAAAATGTTAGAGAATATTAGCTGCCATGATGACAC
>JAJRYW010000376.1 GCA_024275555.1 Calditrichota bacterium
GAGCGATCGCCGGCGCTGTTACCGGGCCCTGCGTCCTGCTCGGCACGGCGTCCTGATCAGCCGGGATTTTACGGATGACAATGCTTTTACCGAAGCGGATTTGCAGGGGGGATTAAGCCGTAATTTAACCATTAATATCCACTGGAGCGGAATCGGCGTATCCAATTGGTCGGCGGGTTGCCAGGTGGCGGCCGGGGATTACTACCTGAACCACCATAATCAGAAGATCGATTGCCAGTCTTTTGCCGCACGCAACTACGTACAGCTTCCGGCCAGGACCCGGGCGGCCTACAATGTTCTGCTGGACCTCATCACCGTTTTTGCCCCGGATTGCCGGGTAAAGGGCGGCTCTCAAGTGCGTTTTACCCTGATGTATGAGCGGGATTTCGAGCGGGAGATTGCCCCGGGCAGAACCCTGGCCGAGGCGGCTCTCAGCAAGCTGAATGACCTGAGCCCGATCGAGACGGAGCAGTTGAAGCAGGTTGCCGATACAGCCCGGCTGTGCGAGGTTTTGCTGGGTAAATCCCAGCCGGCGTGACGCCGCTATTTTGCCGGATTGCCGGGCAGGTAATGCCGGGCCAGCTCCCGGAACGCTTCCACCTGCTCCCTCTGCCAGCGCCGGTTTTTCTTCAATTCCCTGGCTAACAGTTCTGCCGCTGCCGGGGCCGCCTCGATGCTGGCCCGGGCGTCTAACAGCAGCGAACGGGTGCGCCGCGAGAGCACGTCTTCGACGGTGCGGGCCATTTCTTCCCGGGCGGCCCAGACGATTTCGGCCCGGCTGTAGGGCAATTTCGGGTGAAGCGGTTGGGCGTACTCACGGCGTTCTTTTATCAGCGCCTGCAATTTCGGGGCGTCGGAACCGTACATTTCCCAGGGGTGCATGGCCTGGGCGTTCTTCAGCCAGCCGTGCAAGCGCAGCGATTCGGTGCGGCAACGCTGCAGCGGCAAACTGGCAACCAGGGCGGCTTCGTTCACAGTATCCTCGGCCATCTTGCGGTAGGTGGTCCATTTTCCCCCGGTAATGGTTACCAATCCCGATGGCGCAACCACCAGCAAGTGATCGCGCGATAAAGCGGCGGTATTCTCGTTTTCCCCGCTTTTTACCAACGGCCGAATTCCGGCGAACATACTTAACACATCCTCCCGGGTGGGGTCCTTGGTGAGATAGCGGGCTGTGTGTTCGAGCAGGAAATCCACTTCCTCTTCCAATGGTATCGGCTCCAATTGCGGTTCCGGCAGCGGCGTGTCGGTGGTGCCCACCAGGGCGCGGTCGTGCCAGGGAATGACAAAGAGCACCCGCCCGTCATCGGTGTGGGGAACCATGATGGCGCTGTCGCCGGGGAGGAAGGAGCGGTCCAAAATCAGATGCACTCCCTGGCTGGGAGCAACCAGTTGCGGCGCTTGCGGCGAATCCATCCGGCAGATCCGGTCGGTAAAAATACCCGTGGCGTTGATCACCACCCGGGCGTGCAACTCCAGGTCGATCCCGCTTTCCAGGTCTGTCGCTTCCACGCCGTGGATAATACCCCGGTTTTTCAGCAGGGTGGTTACCTTCATATAATTCAGCGCTACGCCCCCCAAATCCGCCACAGTTTGGGCCAGGTTGATGGCCAGGCGGGCGTCGTCAAACTGGCCGTCATGGTAGATGACGCCCCCGTGCAGTCCTTCCGGCTCCAGGGTGGGAATCCGCTCCAGCACCTCTTCCCGGGAGAGATGTTTGGAAGGCCCCAGCCCCAGGTCGCCGGCCATCACATCATAAACTTTTAACCCGATGCCGTAGAACGGCCCTTCCCACCAGGCGTAATTGGGCACAATAAAGGGCAGGTTCTTAAAAAGATGCGGGGCGTTTTGGCGCAGCAGCCCCCGTTCGCGAAGCGCTTCCAACACCAGGGAAATATTGCCCTGCTGAAGGTAACGCACCCCCCCGTGAATCAATTTGGTGCTGCGGCTGGAGGTTCCCTGGGCAAAATCGGCTTGCTCCAGCAGCAGGGTGCGGTAGCCCCGCGAGGAGGCATCCACGGCAACACCCAGGCCGGTGGCTCCGCCGCCAATGATGATGAAATCCCACATGTCCCGGGTCGTGCGTAGTTGTTTTAGCTGCTCGGTGCGATTCATAACGCCGCCAATTGTTTAAAGTGCTTTATACTATATAAATCTACTAATTATCTGTAATTATTTGTCTTAAGAGGTCATATCATTTTCCCCATGGGATGGCGTTGCCACGAACGAAGCGAAGCGTAGAGAGAAGTCTGTTTATATACGATACTAACCTGATTAATTAATAAATAACTCACCCCGGCTGGCCGGGGCTAAAACGCAAAGAAACAACATATTAGAAAAAAATCTAAAAAAATTTAGCTTTTGAATCTCTGTTCCAACATATTTCCGAACTTCGCTTTTTTCAATACTTTGCGGCTTTTTCCAACGGAACCGCTTCGCGGGCGTCTTGGCGTGATGAATTATTCAGGCTAAGTTGACCAAAATAATTTTAGAGTAAAGACACAGCCTTGAGTGTTAACAGATTTCTCTCTTCGTTCGAAATGACATCACCCAGGTAAAGTATACTTAATCTACAAAAATGTCTATTATCAAGTTGTGGAATGACCGGCTTCTTTCGTGTTTTGAATAATGCCGGAATTCCGTTAAATTGTTGCGTCCAATGTACATCAAAAAAATGAGTCAACCAACCCGATCCTCTATATGGACTTAAAATCAAAACGAGGTAAAGCATGATGAAGCATGGTAGCCGTATGATTTCTTCCGCAATACTTATTTTGATATTAACCTGGATGACGATCCCTGCGACGTTGTCTGCCGGGGACTCCGGCCGGCGGGTAGCGATTGCCCTGCACGGGGGCGCCGGAACTATTTTGAAGAAGAACATGACCCCGGAGAAAGAAAATGCTTACCGGGAAAAATTGACCGAGGCGCTGCAAGCCGGGTACCAGGTGCTTTTGCAGGGGGGCAGCAGCCTGGACGCCGTGCAGGCCGCCATTGTGATTCTGGAGGATTCGCCGCTCTTCAATGCCGGGAAAGGGGCGGTGTTCACCAACGCCGGAACCAATGAACTGGACGCCTCGATTATGGACGGCAAGACGCTTAACGCCGGCGCTGTTGCCGCGGTGAAGCGGGTCAAAAATCCCATCAAACTGGCCCGGACGGTGATGGAGAAATCCTGGCATGTGCTGCTTTCCGGAGCGGGAGCGGAAACCTTTGCAAAAGAGCAGGGGCTGGAATTGGTCGACCCGAAGTATTTCTACACCGAGCGGCGCTGGCAAAGTTTGCAGCGCGCCCTGGAGCAGGAAAAGAAAAAACGGCAAATGCGGAAAAGCGAGATTACCCCGGAAACCCAGGATGACTTCAAGTTTGGCACAGTGGGGGTGACGGCGCTGGACCAGGCCGGGAACCTGGCTGCCGGAACCTCTACCGGCGGATTAACCAACAAACGCTTCGGGCGGATCGGCGACTCCCCGATTATCGGCGCCGGCACCTACGCCAACAACGCCACCTGTGCGGTTTCGGGAACCGGGCAGGGGGAATATTTTATCCGCCTGAATATTGCCCACGATATTTCGGCGATGATGGAATATAAAGGGCTCTCCGTGCAGGACGCCGCGCAGCAAGTCATCGCCAAATTAACCCACCTGGGCGGAGAAGGCGGGGTGATTGCCATGGATCGTCACGGAAATGTGGCCATGCCCTTCAACACCGCCGGGATGTACCGGGCTTATATCGACGCTGATGGGAAGCCGGTGGTCAAAATTTATCGCGAGGAATCGCACTGATCCGGAAAAAAGCAATCCCCGGCTTGAAATTGCGGCTTCCTGTACCTACCTTTCGCTCTTTTGCGGAACTGATAAGATGAGGCGTTATGTGCAGTAAAATTGTTCAGAAAGATCGTGTCACCATTCCGGATTTACAGGGCAAGAAAGTGGCGGGTATTCCCATCACCATGCTCACCGCTTACGATTATCCCGGGGCCATGATGGCCGATCGCGCCGGGGCGGACATTATCCTGGTGGGCGACTCGCTGGCCATGACCGTTCTGGGGTATCCGGACACGGTCTCGGTAACCATGGAGGAGATGCTTCATCATTGTAAAGCGGTTTCCCGGGGCAGCGACCGCGCTTTTCTGGTCGGCGATATGCCGTTTCTCTCCTACCAGGTTAGTCAAGAAGAGGCCATCCGCAATGCCGGCCGTTTTCTGAAAGAGGCCGGAATGGATGCGGTAAAGCTGGAGGGCGGCGGGAACAATGTGGAGACGGTTGCAGCAATTGTCTCGGCGGGCGTCTCGGTGATGGGCCACATCGGTCTTACCCCGCAAACCGCTACCCAATTCGGCGGGTATAAAGTGCAGGGAAAGAGCGCCGAGGCGGCTTTCCGGCTATTGCAGGACGCCCTGGCGCTGCAGGAGGCCGGTTGTTTTTCCCTGGTTCTGGAGGCGGTTCCGGCGCGGGTGGCGGAAGTTATCAGCGACAAACTGACCATCCCCACAATCGGCATCGGGGCCGGCCCTAATTGCGACGGCCAGGTGCTGGTCTTCCAC
>JAJRYW010000377.1 GCA_024275555.1 Calditrichota bacterium
AAATCTGCCGCGCGCTGAAAAAACGAGGGTTGCTCATTCTCTTCCGCATACAGGGAAATAAAGCCGCCTGCTAAGAAGGTCCATACCAAAATGTAGAGAACGCCGAGGGCGACAACGCCCCAATACTCTTGCCGGAAATTTCCGCTGAGCATAGTGTCCAGGCCTTCAAAAACCGCACCGATCCCGACCACCGCGGCTCGAAATGTGGCAGCCAAACCGCTGGCTTGCGCCGAGAAAGCCTGGTACCAGAGGGGATCAAACCCGTTGCGCAAGTTTTCGCCGGCAATACTGTTCCCGATCGAATCGCTGAGGATTGAACCTAACCCCGCGGCCAGTACCAGGGCCAGTAAAAAATTAATAGCGTAAGCAATGAAAATATATCGTTTGGTGTTCCTGAGTTGTCCTATTCCGTTCCCAAAAGCAGCAACAATTTTCATTTGGTTGTCTCCATCGATTTCGGTTATGCGAAGAAAGCAAAAAATTCCATCAAATTCTGGAGCCAGATCATCCACTTCGAGGCCCATTTGGTTGCGGCAATTTTTGCCTGCGATGTTTTGATCCAGGTATTGTTGGCGTGATTAATATCCAGCACCAGTATGTTCTGCGGATCCACTTCCACTTTAGCAATGGGGGAATCGCCGGTATATTCGAAGCGTTTCCAGCGCGCCAGGCCGTCCCACTGTTCCAGCGCTTCCTCGCCGTTTTCAAAGGTGATCTTAATCTCCACCGGGAAGGTCGCCTCTCCCCAGCGCCGCACAAAAACGGCGCTGCGATATTGAGCATCGTCCCCCTTCTCCGCGCTTCCTTCTTGAAAGACCAGCTTGCCGTCCTGCTCTACATAGCCTTTCGGCGGTTTGATCGGTGTGGATTTAACCTGCCCGACCCCATAATCGAAAACATTGGAACTGTTGTAGGTCTGCTCGAAAAACCAGCTCATATCCTGCCCGCTGACTTCCGTTACCACGGCAAAAAAATCCTGCGGTTTGGGATGGCGGAATTTCCAGCGCTCAAAGTAGGTCGACATGATTTTCCGGAAGGTCTCCCAGCCCAGGTAATTTTCCAGGGTGCGCAGCATCATCCCCGGTTTGCTGTAGGAATTAATCCCGTAAGCTTCCGGGCCATATTTATAGGAAACAGTAGATATGGCGTCGCGCTTCAGGATCGATTCAAAGCCGTAATAGGCGTCCGCCCCCCGGGTGCGCTCCGCCAATGGCACACTGGGAAATACCACCGGAATGAAGCCTTCAAAATATCGCCGGGTCAGCACCGGGTTGGGGTAGGCTTGTTCCAGGGTGCGGGTGGTGGAGTAGGTGTCAAAACCTTCGTCCAGCCAGGAGTATTCAAATTCATTATTAGCCACAATGCCATACCAGAACTGGTGCCCGGCTTCGTGGATGGTAACGCCCTCGGGAGACCGGCTCTCTATCGGCGACAGCCAGCGGGTTCCGCCGGTAAAAAAGGTGGGGTATTCCATGCCGCCGCTGCCGGATTTGTAGGCCGGGTCGACGATGGTGAGGTGGTCATACGGATAAGCCCCCCACCAGGCGCCGTAATATTTCAGGGCGGCCCGCGTTGCGGCAAAGTAGCGATCCCGCATTCCGGCGTGATCGGGCATCAGGAGCAGGCGCATCTCCACTTGCGGGAGACCGGGTTCGTCAAACAAGTCGGTGTGTACCTGGAAATGCGGAGTGGTTACCCAGGCAAAATCGTGTACATCTTCCTGGTAATAATGGTGGGTGGTGGTTCCGTCCCCGTTGTCTTTCTTTGCGATTTCTTTACCGGTAGCCCCCACAATCCAGCCGGTCGGTACGGTCATTTTTACATCGTAGACCCCAAAATCAGCGTAAAACTCGGTTTGGATAAACTGGTGGCAATTCCACTGTCCATTTTCTTCAAACACCCCGATTTTGGGAAACCACTGGGCGATAAAGAAGTAATCCCCGCGAACGCCGGTGCGGGCAAAGGTCCTGGGAACCTTCGACTGCCAGTCGATTTGCAGCCGGATTTCGCCGCCCGGTTCCACCGGCTCCGGCAGAGTCACCCGCAGCACGGTGCGGTCGTTGGGATTTCCGTCATCCGGTTGGATATACTCCATTGTGGCGGAAATATCCGCTCGCTCCCGATTCTCCCCATCAACA
>JAJRYW010000378.1 GCA_024275555.1 Calditrichota bacterium
ACCGGTGTAAAAGCACGCATCTTTGCCCTGGTGGGCAAGTGGTTTCCCACCGGCGCGCACAAAGTCGGGGCCTCGTTTGGCTGCCTGGTTCCCCGGCTGGTAACCGGCCAGTTTGACCCCGCTGCTCAGAAAGCGGTCTGGCCGTCTACCGGAAACTATTGCCGGGGCGGGGCTTACAACTCCGCCTTGCTGGGCTGCGAATCGATTGCCATCCTCCCGGAAGAGATGAGCCGGGAGCGCTTTGAATGGCTGAGCAAAATTGCCGGGGAAGTGATTGCCACCCCCGGCTGTGAATCCAATGTAAAAGAGATTTACGACAAGTGCTGGGAACTGCGCCGCACCCGCGACGACATCGTCATTTTCAACCAATTCGAGGAGTTTGGCAATTACCTCTGGCATTACACGGTTACCGGCCACGCTATTGAGGAAGTGCTGCGGAACAGCCTGGGCGAACGAGAGCGCTTTGCCGGGCTGATCAGCTCTACCGGCTCGGCCGGCACCATTGCCAGCGGGGATTACCTGAAAAAACAATTCCCGGAAGCAAAGGTAGCCGCCGCCGAGGCGCTGCAATGCCCGACCCTGCTGATGAACGGTTTTGGCGGCCACCGCATCGAGGGTATCGGCGATAAGCACGTGCCCTGGATTCACAATGTGCGCAACACCGATATGGTCATCGCGGTGGACGACGAGAACTGCATGAACCTGATGCGCCTGTTTAACGAACCGGCCGGGCAGGAGTACTTGAGCAGCATCGGATTGAGCGATGAGCAGATTGCCGCCCTGCCGCTCATCGGCATCTCCGGAATCGGCAACCTAATTGCCTCGATAAAATTTGCCCGCTATTACGAGTTGACCGAGCGGGACGCGGTCTTCACCATTTTTACCGACTCTATGGAGCTTTACGGCAGCCGGATCGAGGAACTGCGTGAGGAGTATGGCGCATACGACCGGGCGCTGGCCATGCGGGATCATCATCGCTACATGCTGGGACTGGGCGTCGATTACATGCTGGAACTTTCCTATTACGACCGCAAGCGGATTCATAATCTGAAATATTTTACCTGGATTGAACAGCAGGGCCGGGAACTGGCGGAACTGAACGCCCAGTGGTATGATTATCCCGATTACTGGGAAGGCATCCGCAACCAGGTCGGGGAAATTGATGCATTGATTGAGGAGTTTAACCGCAAAGCAGGAGTGGTTTCATAGTGCCGGTTTTTCTGGATATATGTCTTGCCCGGGCTGCCCGGGGCAAACCCATTTTGTCTCATTGGTTAACCGTTGGATTCTACCAACAGGGAAGCGCCGGATGTATGGAAAACCCACTGTACCACACATGGCGTCTATTTTACTGCCATTATAGAGGCGTGAGTTAATCCGCGAATATAGATTGGCCCGGTAGCCGCATTCCGGAGAACCGGCGGCCTTCTCGAATTTATTCACGCGTCTATAATCAAAATTCATAAACGATTTAAGAGTTGACGCAAGTTGTCATTATTGAGACGTGAATTAGTTTCCGAAAAGATGAAATGTATTGAGTGTATAATAGTTATGGGGCGCTTACGTTTGGTTTTCAATGACATCCCCCCTACCCCCCTTCGAAGGGGGGAACTCTCTTGCCTCCCCCTTTGAAGGGGGATTGAGGGGGATGTATAGTTGCCTTCATGCAATGGTAACGCCCCCTTAATCCCCCGTTCGGCTGAGCTCACGACGAAGCCCGAAATCGGGGGGAAACCGGCCTCCCTCCCCGATTTCGGGGAGGGCTGGGGTGGGGAAATTTCATGGGAAACTCGTTCATCACATTCAAACAATTTCATTCTCATACTAATTCACGGGTCTATAATCCGGTGAATCCGGTAAATCCAGTCAAAAATATTCTGGGCAATTACCTCAACATATTTCAAAATACAGGTGATCGATTTCTTACAGCGGACGCACGTTGCCGGTCTTGGTCAGTTTCAGGTCGCGGAGAATATTTTCCTTTACCCGGATTTCCAGCCGGTAGTAGCTAAAGCTGGGATTGGGCGACCAGCTAAAATTCATCACCCAGCAGTGCAAGTCGCGCTGCACGGTAAAGTGCTGGTTGACGATCTCTTTACGAATCAAATCCAGCCGGCTGCGGTAGCTAATGTTCCAGTTTTTGGTCAGTTTTACCCGGGCGCTGATATTGGTGTTCAAATTCCGGGTAATAATATTGTTGTTCTCGCTGTAGCTAAAGGAAAAATCAAGATTAAGGCTCCAGGGCATATCAAACCCTTCGAAGGTCTGGAAATCGCGCTCACTTTGGAGGCGGGTGTCCGGGTAGCGGGCGGTGGGGTCGTTCAGGAGGCTGTCCAGGGCCAGCGAGTCTTGCCGGGCTTGTTTATCTTACTTATCGCGCGGTTTCAGGCTTACCCGGTAGGTGACGCCGATGTTCCAGCGCACCAAATCCGGCAACTGAAAGCCATCCGACCAGACAAGCTCATTGCGTTTCTGGCCCTTGGCGTTCCGTTTATAAAAACTGTGGGTGGCGTTGGCGGAGATGTTCAAATCTTTTAGCGGCTTGGAATTGAAGGTGGTGCTCAGGTCGCGCCAGCGCAGGCTGTCCGCCGCAAAATTGTGGGCGGTGCGGAAATTTACCCGGAACAGATCGATCTTACGCTCTTCGCCGTTGCGGATCACTTTTCCCTGGAAAAGGTTGTTTACGGCGATATTCATATTGCGCTGTTCTCCGGAGGGGGTGCGGCTGTTGAAGACATTGCTGACAAAACGGTCGCGGCGGATTTCATTTCCGGAAGTGTCGGTAAATGTCTGCCAATATCCGAATTTTTCCTCCGCATAATCGGGCTGATAGGAGAAACCAATCGAAGGGTCCATTTTGTGGCGGATTACCTTTACCGGCAGCAGGGGAATTTCCCACAGGCCGTACACCGTGGTCTTGGCCCGCAAGCCGATATTTTGCACCAGGCGGCGGGCGCGAAATTCCTTCACCGTGTCGGCTACGGCGGTGTTGAGCGAATCCACAAAGCGGTATTCCAGGTATTCGGGCGTCCACAACTCCTGGATTGACAGGGAGGGGGTGAGGCTGAAATATTTGAGCACTTTGGTGGAAAAGGTGGGGGTGATGTTGTGCATCCAGCCGCTTTTCACTTCGCGGTTGAAGCCGGTGGTTGTCCCGGCCTCATCCAGAATCGCTTTGCGGCTTCCCGAGGAGCGCAGACTGGAATTGTAGCTGTAGCGGATGTTGTTGTACCAGGCCGGCCCGCCGGCTCTGCCGCCTTTATAGGGAATCAAACTCTTGGTGGGTTGGCGATAGGATAGATCCGGAAACGTCCAATCGATTTCCCCGGTCTGCAAGTTCTCGAAGCGACGGATATTCAGCGACAGGGTGCGCGAACCCGGCAGCGTTTTTTTGATCGACACATCGGTGCGCAGGGTTTGGTTGGTGCGCTGATCAAAATCGGTCAGGTAATTCCGGTTAAAGTTTTTATCGCTTAAAAAATTCCCCCGGGCGTTGATGGTCGTGGTTTCGCCGATCTTTTGATTGTGGGCAAAGTTTAAACGCCACCGCTGCACTTTTTGGCCGGTGGTAATATCCTTGGGCGAATAAGTTCCGTCGACGTTCCCGGAAAAGGCGTAACGTTTTTTGTAATTGAGCCGGCTCGAGTATACCAGCCCGGTGCGTTCATAAAAAGTGCTCAGGAAAGTAGCGTCGAAGTATTCGCTGGGGGCCCAGTAATAGCCAAAATCTTCCAGAAAACGCCCGCCGCTGCTGGTCTCGCCATAAGTGGGCAGGATGATGCCGGAGCGCCGCCCCCGCTGCAGGGAGAAGACCACAAAAGGAATCGCCATCACCGGGACATTGGCAATATAAAGGATAACCGGCTTGGCGGCGACTTTTTTATTGAGCTGCACCCGCATCTTGGAACTACGAAAACAGAAGTGGGGATTATCCTCTATATCGCAGGTGGTAAAATAACCGTCGCGGATCAGCAGGGTTTCCCGGCCTATTTTGCGAATATCTGTGCCCTGGTAGTATCCCGGCTCCATGCGGGTGCGGCCGTGCAGCACTTTGCCGCGATTATGCTTGAAATCATACTCGAGGCGCTCTCCGTAGATGGGGGCCTCGCCTTTTTCCATCAGCACCGGCAAATCCCGGTAGACCGGTCGCCCCAGCGAATCGGTGGAGTCGGCGACGCCCACGGCGGTCATGCGGTTGCTGTTCCAGTCAATATCCACCAGCCCGGCCGTCAGGGTCATGTTCTGGTAGACAATTTTCACCTTTCCCTGCAAATGGGTGATTTTGTCCGGCAGGGAAAAAGTGATCTTCTCCGCCCAGTATTTGATCGGCCCTTCCACACCGCTGGAAGGCGGAGGGGTGAGGGTTTGCAGCGAGTCGGCCGATGAATCCGCCGGGGCCGATTTATCCTGCCCCCAAAGTGCAGAGGAAAAAACCAGGCCGGTAAACAGCAGCAATGCAAAATAGCGGATTGACAGATTCAACGTCTTATCTCTTTCAGATGATCCCGGATGATTAGATTTTCGGCTGATGCCATCAAACATACAAAGTTAAAGTGCGCTGGCAAAACCGGCATAAAAAATATTATTTTATTTACCCCGGTCTTCTGTGTAAGATTCAGGGTAATTAATTTCAATACAAAAAAAGCATTTCGAATGAATAAACATCGTCAAAATAAAAATCTTACCGGACCAGACAAGGCAAAAACTGCCTACTACGCCGTGGGGCGGAACCCGGTGCTGGAGGCGTTAGAGCATCACCCGGAGCGGATTCAAAAAATCTATGTCCAGCACGGGCAGCAGGGGGATAAAATCCGCCGGATTTACCGCCTGGCCAAATCGCGTCAAATTCCCATCAGCAATGCCGATCCGGGCAAGATGAAGAAGATGGTCGGCAAGCAGGTGCACCAGGGCGTGGTCGGCCTGCTCTATCCCACCGTCGTTGAAGATGCCGGGGCGCTTTTAGCCAAACTGGATTCACTCCCGGTTCCCTTTCTGCTGTTGATTGCCGACCGTATCCAGGACCCCCACAACCTGGGCGCCATTATTCGCAGTGCGGAAATTTTTGGCGCAGCGGGGCTGGTCTTTTCCTCGCGGGACACCACGCCGATTACCGAAACGGTGGTAAAAGCTTCCGCCGGAGCCGTATTTCATCTTCCGCTCTACCGGGCCGGAAATCTTTCCCAGTTTATCCAGTTGCTGATTAAGCGGGAGGTCTGGATTTACGGGGCCTCCCTGGAAGGGGAAACCTCTCTCTGGGAGGTAGATTTCAACCGCAACTGCGCAGTGATTATCGGAAATGAAGAAAAGGGCGTCCGGCCCGGTTTACAAAAACAATGCGACCTGCTCTTCAAAATCCCCCAATCCGGGCGAACCGACTCCCTGAACGCCTCGGTGGCCGCCGGGGTTGTTCTGGCC
>JAJRYW010000379.1 GCA_024275555.1 Calditrichota bacterium
CCGGCTCGACTTCCAACTGCGTCGTTCTGGAAGAAGAACGATAATGATCGTAGATGGCATTCCGGGCAATCCGGAAGACGTAAGAAGAAAGCCGGGTGCGATCCCGCAGATTGGCAATGTTGTAGTGAATTTTGAGGTAAACGTCCTGTAGAATATCGTCGACCGCCATGGGGTCCTGGATGCGTTGGGCGATAAAAATTCTCAGTAC
The DNA here is from genome assembly GCA_024275555.1 of Calditrichota bacterium. Classification (GTDB taxonomy): domain Bacteria; phylum Calditrichota; class Calditrichia; order RBG-13-44-9; family J075; genus JAJRYW01. The sequence goes on from JAJRYW010000379.1 coordinate 209, forward strand.
TTCGGAAAATTGATGCCAGACCTTTTCCGGGGGTGTTGTTTCATGGTGCCTGGCCGGGGCAGTGTTTGCGGAAAGCGTTTTCACAATCGGTCCTGTTTTAAATGATGGCGATATTTACCGTTTATACTATACAGACGATTCAACCTGCCAAAGGACGCAAAAAAATAAATTTTTTCTACTCGCGCGGTATCATTGCTTCAGCACATTATGGATAGGCATACACCAGCGTGTACCCCACCAAGATCGTTGAGCTGCCGAAACGACTGACAGTACTGCCAACAACCGCCCCCCTTCGCCCTCAAAAGGGCAGACAAGGCTTAGGGGTTTTAGGATGTAAGGTCGTTGAGTTCGTCGAAACGACCGACTGGGATACCGGCCCCGCCCCCCCTTCGGCAAGCTCAGGGGGCTTGGGGTGTAAGGTCGTTGAGTTCGTCGAAACGACCGACGGTGGTGCACTGCACCCCCCTTCGACGAGCTCAGGGGGCTTGGGTGCACCATCCCCCTTATGCTTTTCTTGTTCTTATCTGGATAAAATCTCTATCACCCGTTGCGTATCGCTCAAGTCCGTCAAAAGCACGTCGGGATGATGACGGCGCAGGTCTTCCAACGTCCAACCCCCCGTTGCCACGGCCAGGGAGTGCAGCCGGTTTGCTTTGGCGCATTCGATATCCCGGGGCGTGTCTCCGATGATCCAGACCTGCTCCGGCGCGATGGGCTGCCGGTAGTGCTGTTCGGCTTTCTTTATCGCCAGCGGCGGCAATTGATTCCGGTCGATGTGGTCGCTTCCGAACGCCCCAATCGGGAAAAAACGGTTCAGGCCCGGCGGCTCCAGTTTCAGGCGCGCCCCGGCCTCGATGTTGCCGGTCACCAATCCCAATCCGAAGCGCCCGTCCTGCCAGAGCGCCTCTAACAACTCCCACACCCCCGGCAGCACCTTTACCGGGTGATCTTCCTCCAACAGGCGGGCCAGGTGGACCAGGTAGTTTTCCAGCAATTTGTCAATAGTTTCCTCGAAATCGGGGGGAGAAATATCGTGTTTGAGGAGCATGGTGCGAATGATGGCGCGATCGGTGTTGCCGGCAAAATCGCGAAACTCCATGGTGAAAGGGCGCTGAAACATGGCCTGGGCGGCGGCTTTCATGGCTTTGCTGCCCCGGCCGCCGCTGAGGATCAAGGTGCCGTCGACATCAAACAAGAGCAGACGGCGGATGGAACCGTGATTCGTCATCAATACCCCAGCCGTTTGAGCAGGTTTTCTTTGCGCCGCCAGTCCGGAACCACTTTTACGAACAGTTCCAGAAACACATCGCGCCCCAGGAATTGCTCGATATCCATCCGCGCCAGCGCCCCGATCTTTTTCAGCGCCTTGCCCTGTTTGCCGATCAAGATGCCTTTTTGAGAGGGCCGGTCGATCATAATCACCGCGCGGATGTAATCTTTTTGGTTCTCCCGCTCGATGAACTCTTCAATCTCCACATGGGTGGAGTAGGGGATTTCCTGCTGGAAAAACTTGAAGATTTTTTCCCGGATAATTTCCGCTGCAAAAAAACGCTCCTGCTGGTCGCTGATGTAATCGGTGGGATAATAGGGCGGGCTGAAGGGCAGCAGTGAGACTATTTTATCGATCAGTTCCGGCAGCCCGTCGCCCTTCATGGCCGAAACGGGGATCATCGCCTGGTAGGAATATTGGGTGGAAAATGCCTCCATCATCGGCAGCAACTGGCCTTTATCAATCAGGTCGATTTTATTAAGCGCCAAAATCACCGGTTTGTCCACCTCGGCGAACAATTTGCCGACCTCTCCGGGGGTTTGGCGGGGCTGCTCGGCGTCCACCAGGTAGACCAGCACATCGGCGTCCTGGATGGCTGAACGCACGTAACGCATCATCATTTCCTGGAGTGAATACTTGGGCTTCAAAATTCCCGGCGTATCCATAAAAATAATTTGATAACCCTCGCCGTTCAGGATGCCGTTGACCCGCTTCCGGGTGGTCTGCGGTTTAGGGGTAACGATGGACAGTTTTTCCTGAACCAGGCTGTTCAGCAGGGTGGATTTGCCGACATTGGGCAGTCCCAGCACGGCTACATATCCGGCCCGGAACCGGGTGTGGTTTTCGGTGTTGCCGGGTTGCGATTCGCTCATCTTGCTATTGCTCGTTTTTTTAGTTGGCTAAATTTAGCAGCCTGGCAGCCAGATCAAAAGAGTTTCGGGAGAAATGTGGATTTTTTGTTGTTTTTCGGGCGGCCTGCTTCTGCGCACCGCCAGCACTGCCTGCCCTTTTGGCCAACCCAGGGGGCTTGGGTGGGACTCCCCGTCCTGCCGGGCGGCGCCCCGGCATCCCCGCTTCCGGTACAACACTGCACTTCTAAGTACGTTGCTAAAAGTAATTTGACGGGATGAACAGGATATACCGGATAAACACCTAAAAAATTGGACTAATCATCTTGATGATCCGGTTAATCCCGTCAAAGGATTTTTTCCTCAATCCAGTGCTCTGCGCTGGATTGCCTA
>JAJRYW010000380.1 GCA_024275555.1 Calditrichota bacterium
AGCAGATGGTTTCCTGCACAAACCGGAGCGGCAGCGCTTCTGATCAACGAGTGTAGAGGGATTCACCGGGAAACAAATCGGATCAACTTTTAGATAAGCAAATGATTGCAACAGGAGTATGTCTATGAAAAAAATCAACTGCGTCGTGTGTTCTTCAAAAAAAGGGAAACGAATCTGCCAAATACATTCGGAGGAATATATTTGCCCGCGCTGCTGCGCCCAATTACGCAACGCAGCATGTGAAGGCTGTCGATATTATGTACAGGCGGGACAATACTCATCAAAGAAAAAGAGTACTGTCTACCCGGAGATACTTATGCGAATAGACCCCGAAGTTGATGAAGCGGTTGAACAGGCTCTCTTATTAGTAGAACGGGGATTTATTAAAGCCGCGGAAAAGAAACTATCGGAGTTGCTTGAATATGCTGAGGATATTTATACGGTCCAATATGGTATGGGTGTTGTTCGCGCCTTTCAAAACCGACACGATGAGGCCATCAGCCGCTTTGACAAGGCGCTGGAAATATACCCATATTTCATAGAAAGCTGGTATAACAAAGCGGTAGCACACAAAGAGAAACTGGATATTGGTAATATGATCCGCTCATTCAAGAAGGTTATTGAATATGGAGACCCACAAGATAAATATGTGGTACAATCAAAACACCTGCTAAGTGATTTTGAGCGACATATTCAGGAAGAAAATGGCATTGCACTTGATCAATATTTATTAGCTGAAGAAAAATTCCGGGAAGCATTTAAGCAGATGGAGAAAAAGTCCTGGGAGAAAGCAGCGCTTCTTTTTAAGGAATCGATTGCGCTTAACCCCGGGCATCCGCAATCTTTTGGCAACCTTGGACTGTGCTATGCATATTTAGGCCATAAAGAAGAGGCGTTCGCAGCGTTCGATCAAGCCCTGGAACTTGATCCGGACTATGAGCCGGCCCAAATAAACCGGGATATTCTTTTAAGGTTAGATAAACAAGGTAAGGATTTTTCGAAAACTGAGATTAGAAGTATCGAGTATTACCGAGAGCAGGAATTAAAAAAGTCATCAAAATTGAGCAGGTTCTTTAGCAGGGAATAAACGGTGCTGTGTTTTTAAAGAAGAGGGAACGAATCGAAGCCCTTTCCATAACCTACAAAGCCCGGCGGTATGCCAGACTTTGTTTTTATCCGCCGTTCCGTTTAGCGGTTTTACCCTGTAGGCAGGAACGGGTGAGCGGTTAACAGATATTTGCTGCGTATTTTTCAAACCCACACTCCCCTTCCCTGCTTCAAATCACCTTCTGCGTTTTTTTCGCCTGTTCTGTCTTCAGATAGGCCCGGTGATCATGGTATATAGCCCCTTCCGGCAGCCACTCCCATAACTCTCCCAGGTCGTTCTTAAGCCGGTTCATGTAGAAAGCGGGCAATTCGGTAGTCTCCCGCTCAAAATAGGCCCGGAAAGCCCGGTCTTCCTCCAGGAGGCGGCGCACCTCGCGGTAGAATTTCAACCGGCCAAAGCCTTCGGAAGAGACGGCCCGGACGAAATTCAGCCAGCGCGGAATCCGCAGGGTGGTAGCGCGAAAACGCCGGGCAATTGTCGACCAGGAGTAGGAATGAGCGGTCAGGTCGATCACCTGATCATAAAATTCCGGCCAGGTATAGTTTTTGGGTTTCACATTCATTGCATGGTTATTGTTGAGGAAATGAAACGGGAAGGGAATTACCCGGTCATCCTGCTGGTATTCCAGGTTAAGCGGGGCAGCCTGGCCAAAAGCAGACAACAGCGAATAGGCCGGAAACGCCGCCGGGGTAATATCAACAAATTTCTTGGTCAGTTGGAACGATTCCGGGCCGTCTCCATCCATACCTAATACAAAATTTGTTTGCACGTAGGGAAGATATTCCAGAATCATATTAACATGTTTAGCCACGTCCCGGAGTTTTTCCTCACCCTGCTTACTGCCTGTTTTAGACTTGTTTCCCAATTCGTACCACGACTCTATACCGGGCAGAATCGCTTTAAAGCCATTTTTTTTCAAGCGTTTCAGATGAGGTTCCGAGAGCAGGGAGAGGCTGCTTTCGGCGATAAAATCGATACTATCCGGCGGCACGGCTTCCTCGATAGTTCCCATGTAGTCTTCAAAGCGAATGCCAAAGTTGGGATCGTGCCAGCCCACCCGGGGGCGCTTGAACCGGGTCATCAGGAAGCGCAAATCTTCCTTAATCACCTCAAAGTTTAAGGGATTGTACGCCACGGTCGAGTCGATGCAAAAGCTACAGGTGTACGGGCAGCCCATGCTGCCGATCATCGGCACAATCTTAATCAACGGCGCTTTGCGGAGCGTCTGTTCGATAAACTTCCAGCGTTCCCGCACACCGGGCAAGTCGCTCGGCTGTTCAGCAGCGGAGAGATACTGCCCCAGGGGACGATGCGGCGAACAATCCTGCAGTACATCGCGGATTATCTGTTTATTGGTAAAGCCGAGTACATAATCAAAATACTTGACGGAGTCTTCGGGATAACAGCGGGCATGAGGGCCGCCCAGCACCGTGACCGCTCCGCTGGCCCGGAACCGGTTGCTCAGGGCATAGGCTGTCTGCGCCGCCTGGGTAAACGCCCCGATAAAGACAATATCCACATCATCCGGTACTTCTTTGGCCAAATCTTCAAAACCGGTAAAACAGACCAGGGTAACATGATGGCCTTCCTGTTCACACCAGGTAGCAATCACCTGGGGCATGAGGCTGGCAAAATTGGCATTCATCACCCGCGCCCATAACGCCCGCGTCGACGTTTTGGCAACTAAATCTATAATAGCAATACGGTGCTTTCGGATTGGAACTCCCTGGTTAGGTTTTTTTCGCGATATACGATTATCCGATCAGACCGGAGGACATTCTGTCGCGATTATCATGGTATGATTAATCTGAATATACGAAAATCATTCAATTTGGCAAGGAGTCATTGCAATAAAAAGAATTATTCTCGGAAAATTGCCGCATTTTGATATTTTTCGGGTGATTTGCAGAACGTTCGGCAAATGAATCTGATCAACAAGTGTGTAGGGAACATCCTGGAAATAGCGGAACAGAGAAAACCCGGCAGAACACCGGGCATTCTCCTGTCGGCTGATTGATGACGAAATATGATTGTCAATACTGAATTCTTCGTGTTCTCCGCCATACTCATCACTCGTTACTTCACATTCCTCAGCGCATCAGAATCATCTTGCGGGTCAGGGAATGATTGCCGCTGGTGAGCCGGTAGAGATAGATTCCGCTGGAAACCGGGACTCCGCTGTCACTTTTCCCATCCCATTGAACCGTATAGTTTCCGGCAGACCGGCGCTCATTCACCGGTGTTTTTACGACACGCCCCAACAGGTCGTACACCTTCAGCGTCACCCAATCGGCATTCCGCAATCCCCGACGGGGCAGGCCGAAATCGCAAATGTGTGAAGGGGTTAAAGGGGTTGGGATAATTCCGAAGCAGTTCAAACTGATCCGGCGCAGCGGAGAGAGGTTCGCCGTCTAAACCGGTAAGGGTGGAATCTTCTTCCAGCGCCAGGAACTGGCTCATCGTCCCCCCTTCGATAGCCCAGGGGGTTGGAGGTGTAAGGGCATTCAGCAAGCTAACGAAGTCCTTGACGTTTAAAATACAGCAGATTAACTTTGCCGCCATGAAAATTTTGCAGACATGCGCTTCGCCCTCCTGGGGCGGCCTGTAGATGCAGACGCTCAAGATTACCCAAAAGTTGCGCGAGCTAGGACATGGGGTGCACCTGCTCTGCGCGCCCGGGTCGCAGCTCGAGGCCGAAGCAGCGAACCTGCACATCTCCACCTGGCCGTTTTTAGTGAAGGACCTGCACATCCTTTCCGCCATCGGAAACGTAAAGCGCTTGGTAGAGAGAGAAAAGTTCGACCTCATCCACAGCCATCTCTCCCACGATCTCTGGACGCTTGCGCCCGCCACGGCTTTCTGCAGACATCGCCCCGCCTTGCTGCTCTCGAAGCGCATGGCCAGTTCCGTCGTTAAAAAAGATCCGCTGCACCGGTATATTTACAGCCGGGTGGACCGGATTTTAACCGTATCGGATTTTATCCGGGAAAATGTCTTGCAGACCTGCCCGGTGCGGCCGGAGCAAGTGTTTACCCTGCGGAATGGCCTGGAACTGGAAAAATATCAGCCGGAAGCCGGCCTGCCGGCGGAAATCCGGCCGGAACTGGGTATCGATCCCGGGGCCGCCGTGGTGGGCGTTGTAGGACGCCTCACCCCCAAAAAGGGACACAAAGAATTTCTTTATGCTGCCAAAGAAATAAGTAAGGCTGCGCCGGGCCAGCTATGCTTCCTGATTGTCGGGGGCGCCAGTCACGGCGAGGAGGCCTACGGGCAGGAGATTCGCAAGCTGGTTGCGGAGTTGGGGCTGCAGGAACAGGTGCGCTTTACCGGGCACCGCCGCGATATCCCCCGGGTGATGGCGGCCATCGACATTCTGGTTTTTCCCTCATACGCAGAATCTTTCGGGAACATTCTCTTAGAAGCCATGGCGATGCAATTACCTGTGATCGCTTTTAACAGCGGAGCAGTGCCGGAAATTGTAGTGGACGGCCAAACCGGCCTGCTGACGCCGCCGCTGGAAGTTGAGCCTATCGTAGAAAAAGTACTGGAACTGCTGGACGCCCCTCACCGGCGCCGGCGGCTCGGGCAGGCCGGTCGGCGGCGAGTAGAGACGCATTTCCGATTCGATGTTTTTATGGACAATTTAGAGAAGCACTACCATGAACAATGCCTTTAAACGCCGCCTCAGCAACCCGCTTATAAATTACCTGGGCAGCCGGCGGGCGCGCCGGAAGTTTAGCGACGCCCCCATCATCATCGGCGGCTGCGCCCGCACCGGCACCAGCCTGCTGCTCTCCATTTTGGCCGGGCATCCCCGAATTTTTGCCGTTCCCACCGAAACCGGCGTTTTCTCGAATTGGGAGAAAAATCCGGAGACAAACGGGTTGCCGGAGCATGTCCCGCAACGAATGGACCGCATCCACCGCAGTTTTCTCAGCCACACTATTCCCGGAACGGTAACCCGCTGGTGTGAGAAAACGCCCAGCAATGTACGCCACATCGAAAAAATATTTGCCTTCTTTGACGAGCGGGTCAAGTTTATCCATCTGGTTCGGGACGGGCGGGATGTGCTTACTTCCGTGCACCCGGAGCGCCCGGAAGATTACTGGGTGGCCCCGGGGCGCTGGGTTTCCGACACCCGGGCCGGTCTGGCCTACCGGGATCATCCCGGTGTGCTGACCTTGAGATACGAAGACCTGGTTAGCCGGCATGAGCAGAGCCTGGAATTGATCTGTCAATTTTTAGGGGAAGAAATGAGCGAGGAATTCCGGCATTGGTTCGAGCACAGCAAGGTGCGCCGGAACCGGGCCTGGTGCCATCCGCTAAAGCAGGTACACACCGCTTCGCTTCAGAAATGGAAAAAGCCGGAGCACGCCGCCCGAATGGAAGAAATTATGGACAACCCGGAGGTGGTTGAGTTGCTTAAAGAATTGGGGTACGTTCAACCGATTTTGCCTACATATTGAAGCATGTCATACCGGAAGTGATAGGGTCTCTCCCCAAACTGGTAGGCAAGCTCCGGGGGCTTAGGGTGCCAGGTCGTTGAGCATGCCGAAACGACCCCCTTCGGCAAGCTCAGGGGGCTTAGGGTGCCAGGTCGTTGAGCATGCCGAAACGACCCCCTTCGACGGGCTCAGGGGGCTTAGGGTGCAAGGTCGTTGAGCCTGTCAAAGCGACCTGTACTTTCTCAAACGCATGCAGGTAATAGTAATTCTGTTTCAGTCTCGTGTGCCACACTTTCTTTTAGTGTAATTTTTTGACAACTCCGGCAGGGCATCATATTTGCCATTGATCTATGCTTCTTTCTTCTCACGCCTCCAGCCCTGAACCTGCTTTTCCCGATAAAAAGCCTGATCAACT
>JAJRYW010000381.1 GCA_024275555.1 Calditrichota bacterium
AGGGCGTCGCTGTAAATACGTTGTAAGTCATCACGCAACCCCTCGGCAGCCTCAATCATTTGCAATAATTGCAGGCGGTCTTTGTTAAATTGTACCTGCTTGTTTAGTTTTTGATCTACTTTCTTCTCCTTAAAAATGCGTAACTTTTCCTGTAAAGCAGCTTGCTCTTCTTCAAATTCTTTTTTTCGTTCGGAAATGTCACTCAGATTTTTTAAATGGTCTAATATGGCTAATATTTGTCTTTTTTTCTGTTCGATGTTTTCACGGATAGATATTACCCGTGCACCAAAAAATTTTTCCATTAAAGATTGACTAAAACCGGCGCTGCCAACTTCGGAAAGGTCTTTTTGACCAAAGTAGAGAATACGCATCAGGTTGTCGTCTATTGAGAATTGTGGTAATCGAACGTTCTCCCGGAAGATTGCCGGTTGTTCGTTTAACACCCGCTCTACTCGATAACTTTTGCCAAAGCGATCACGAAAATTGAGAATCACTTTGCCCCCGCTTCCCAGGGCCATCTCAACCAAACGATTCTTGTAGACGGTATCCCGTGCCGAGGGATCAAATTTGATGTTCAGTGCATAGCGAATGGTTTCCAAGATTGTGGATTTCCCGCTTCCGCGAATACCGATCAAGTTGTTCATGTTTGAGTTAAGAAAAATTGTTTTACCGTGCAAAGGTGTATGAGCACCGGTTTCAAAAGTTATGGATTCCAAAAATGCATTTGCCGGTTTAGGAGGTTCGCTAGCAATACGATTCCGGTGTGCATCCATTAAAGAATACTTAACTGCATAAAAATTATAATCCCCGATTTTGATGAAACATTTTTGATCCTGATCTTTTTCCTGACGCATTTTGCCAATTTCGTCAATGCTTTTATTGTCCGAACCTTCGACAAAAGCCGGTTGATAGGGTGTATAGGCGTCTTCCAGCAATTTCCTGCTTCTCATGGATACACATTTTTGAAATCCGATTACAAATTTTTTGAAAAGAGGATGGTTTATAAGCTCTTGCTGACGCCCATTATTCAGCTCCTTACAAAAACCGCTATCCTGATCAATGTGGGCCATCAGTACAAAACTATCCCGGCCATGTTCACGGTGTTCCTGCAATTTCTCCAGACTTTGGATCAGATTCCATTTTGTCCTGGAATTGCGGTTCTCGCGGTCCTGACGGCTGAGATCTGGGAAAGCATCAGCTAAAAAACGCTCGATATAATTTTCATGCTGAGATAGCCACGGTTCCGGGTCAAATACAATGAGAACGTGAATACCGTTGCCTTCGCCGATGGACAATTCCACCCCGGGCAGTAAAAAAACTTCCTGTTTTCGGGCCTCTTTTGCAAGCGACTTATATTCTGATACATCAAATTTGTTGTGGTTGGTAATTACGCCTACTCGGATACTTTCTTTCACAAGACGGTTAACATATTCTTTTTTGAAAGAACGTTTTTCTTCATCCCACTCTATAAAGGCTTCCTTGTCGGCCTTGGTATGCAAATGAAAATCCGCCCGCAACCAGCGGCTACCATGTTTAAACAAATCCATACACTATCTCTTGTTTTTCCAGCAAATATAACCTAAAAAATAATTTATTCCTATATTCCCTTTTGCACACAGTTGTGAATACCAATTTTTCCCCTCATTGCGAAACTCTGGTTTCGCAACGCCCCTGGCTCAGAAATTCCGTTTCCATTTTCCGCACCAGAAGTTGCGGAGAGGAGCCCTCATACCCAAAATAAAGTTTGGGTGCTATAGCGTCGCCAAATGGGAATTTGACGAAGAGAAGAAAACGCATCAAAAAAAGAGAAATTAAATCGCCGCCCCGCTTTATTTCCCGCGAAATTCCACCCGCTTGCCGATCGAAGAAAGTCCCAGCAGGGCGTCCTCCGTGGAAAAGATGTGCACCAGTTCCTGCAACTCCGACTGCGGCCCCCGGGCCCGGTCAATGAGTTCCTCGGCCGTCTGCAAAGCGATGGGCGCTTTCTGACGGATTTTCTTCACAATCTTGGCGGCTTCTCCGGAATCCAGCTTGCCCGGGGAATATTCTTCGGACAGGATTTGGGCGATGCTGTTCTGTTCAAAGAACTCCGCGATTGCCTGCCAGCGGCCCTCGGGTTGCTTTTGACGCTCGCCGGGGGAGGGGAGCGGCTGCCGGCCGTCGATCATCTCAAAAAGGCCTTCCGGGTTGATGATCGCATCGACCAGGCCGATTTCCTGCGCCTTTTTGGCGCTCAGCATTTGCCCGGTGTAAATCAGGTACTTGGTCAGTCCCGCGCCGATCTTTTCGCGGGTGCGCTGGGTGCCGCCCAGGCCGGGATAGATGCCGATCCCGGTCTCCGGAAAGGCCAGCAGCGCCTGAGGGACCGCCAGGATAACATCGGCGCACAGCGCCAATTCCAAACCGCCGCCCAGCGCCAGGCCGTTCAGGATAGCTGCTACCTGCTTGGATGAGGCATCGATCTGCTGATAGACCTTCTGCCCGAATTCCGTGAAGGCTGTGATTTTATCCAGGGTGTTTTTGCGGATGTTATCAACAAAAAATTTAATGTCCGCCCCGGCGACAAAGGCGTTCCGGCGCCGGTGATGATAATCGACTCAACCTCCGGATCATTTTCAGCCTGCTCAAACTTTTCCGATAACTGGCGCATCACCGTTTCATTCAGAGCGTTCATATCCTCGGGGCGATTGATGCGCAGCACGGCAATTTTTCCCCGCTTCTGAAGTTCCACCCACTCCAGTTTCCAGGAATCGGCGTTGACTGCCCCGGGAACTGCCAGCCGGTATTTATCGGCCATCTGCTTGACCAGCCGTTGCACTTCCGCCTCGCCGTAGGCCCGCATCAGTTCCACCGGCCCTTTTCGCCAGCGCAGGCCGATGCGCGCCCCGCGGTTCAATTCCGCTGCCGAGCAAACGCCTTCCTCCAGGATCTGTGAACAGACCAGGAAGACCGTTCCCAGCATCCGTTCGCGGATGGTTTTCTCGGCCGATTCGCTGACACTGGCGCTGTCTGCTATCTCCCAGGGTTGATTGGCCAGGGCCTGCTCTTTCAGCCGCCCCGCGACGGTGTAGAAATCGCCGAAGCGCTCCAGGGTCTTCTGGGAATGATAGGCTATCGGCACCCCGGTGGCGTTCATCAGTGCAAAGGGGCCCATGCCGATTTTAAAGGCGCCCATACACACCTGATCGATGGCGGCGGTGTCGGCGACGCCTTCTTCCAGCAGCCGCACCGCTTCATTCAGCCAGGGCACAAAGAAACGGTTTACCGCAAATCCATAGCGGTCCTTGCAGACAATCGGATCTTTGCCGGTCAACGCGGCAAAGACCTGGCATTGGCGAAGTGTTTCCGGGGAGGTCCGCGCGCCGGGAATAATTTCCACCAGCCGGTTCTTGGCGGCGTGGTAAAAATAGTGCAGCCCGATAAAGCGCTCCGGACGGCTGACCGCTTCGGCCAGTTCCGACACGGCGAAGGAGGAGGTGTTGGTGGCCAGGATGGCGTCCGGCGAGACAATGTTACTCAGCTCTTTAAACAACTCTGTCTTGGCTTCAAAATTCTCGAAAATCGCTTCGACAACGATTTGGCAGTTTCCCAGCCCGCTCAACTGATCGACGCCCCGGATCCGGGCCAGGATTTCGCTGGTCTGCTCCTCGCTGAAAATCCGGCGCTCAACCCCTTCCTGCAAGGTTTGCCGGATGCCCGCTAAACCCTTGTCGACAAATTTCATTTCCCGGTCGGCCAAAACCACCTGAAAGCCTGATTGGGCGAATTTCTGGGCCAGGGCCGATCCCATGGTTCCCGCCCCCACCACGCCGATTGTTTGGATAGGTTTCATGATCATCACTCTCTCTGTTTTTTATACCTGTTATTTGGAGTCTGCATCTTGGTGTAAATTTGATCCGGATTATGATGGTAGCCGCAATCCTCAGCTTGCGTCCAATGTGCGCTTTCGTCCGCAGTCTGAAGGCTGCGCCTACCGATTACGCACCACGCGCTTCATTCTCCGCAGTCTTGCCAAAGGCATCCCTTCGGGAAAAGCCTGTGTTTACATCCCGGTTTATCGGGGCGGCTACCCTTTTGCGGCTACCGGGCTACTTGTCACCCCGTTACCCCTCACCCCGTTACTCTTTCTACACTACGGAGTTAAATCCGCTCCCCGGCGGCTTTTACCTGCTCAAAAAAATAATCGATATCCTGGAAACTCAGCTCGGCGTTTACGCACACCAGCCGGATATAACTCTGGCCGCGGAAATTTCCGTATCCGACCTTGATGATCCCTTCCCGGTCGAGCAGGTCGCAGATTTTTTCGCTCGATTTTCCCTTTACCTGGAAGCAGACATTGAGCGATTCCGGCTTCAGGCACAGTTGCAGCGCTCTGTCGTTGATCACCTTATCCGCGGCATATTCGGCTAACCGGTATTGGCGGTTGACCCGCTCCTCGTATCCCTGCATACCGTAGTACTGCCAGGCGGCCCATACTTTGAGGGCGTCGTTGCGCCGGCCGCACTGGATGGAACGGGCGCCGGGATTGTAGCGGTCATCTTCGCTCTGGAAGAGATAGTCGGCCCGCTCGGAAAAGTGTTTCTCCAGCAATCCTCTTTGCCGGGTGAGGATCGCCGAAGCGGTTAGCGGCGCGCCCATCATCTTATGCGCGTTCCAGGCAAAGGAATCGGAATGCTCGCAGCCGCGGAGCAGACCCTTATGGCGGCGGCTCAGCAGCATGGTTCCCCCCCAGACGCCGTCCACATGCAGCCAAATGCCGAATTCCCGGGCAATTTCATGGATTTCCTCTATCGGGTCGAACGCTCCCAGCACCGTGGTTCCGGCGGTGGCGTTGATGAAAAAGGGCCGGCAGCCGTTCTGCAGATCTTCCTTAATCCGCCGTCGCAAATCCGCTGTATCCATCTTGCCGGCGTCGTCGCTCTGGATTTGGCGCACATTGTCCCGCCCGACGCCGATAATCCCGGCGTTTTTGCGGATGGAATAGTGGCTCTGGTCGGAGGTGTAGGCGGTGTATCGGGCGCCGTCCAGCCCCTGGTTGCGGATAGCCGCTTGCCGCTCATTGCGGGCGATGATCATGGCCGCCAGGTTGGAAAGCGAACCGCCGGGGCAAAAGATGCCTTCCCCGTCCGCATAGCCGATCAACTCACACATCTTGCCGGCAACCTCCTGCTCGATCAGCACCTGGATGCCGGCTACCTTGTAGGTGTACATGGAATTGTTCAGCAGGGCGACCAGCATATCCGCCGCGGTTGCGGGCATAATCCGGCCGCCGAAAAGCTGGTTGAAAAAGCGCTTGCCGGCGGTTCGGGGAGTGTGCATGACCACCGTCCGGAGTTGCTCCATCACCGCTTCCATTGTACCCCCGCTCTCCGGGATGGAAAGGTCGATTTCTGCTTGGAGATCCCCGGGGGCGAGGTATTCCAGCGCGGGCCGCTCTTTTTCTTCTTCTATAAACTTTTGGGCGATGATGTTTACAAAATCAAGTGCATTCAAGCTCATTGGTTGTTTTTCCCGGCAATGATTGTGGGGAGCGTGCTTCAGGCCTCCGCGCAATGGTCAACGATTGGGTGAAAAACTTTTCCGCCCCTCTTGATGTTGCGGAAAAAGGGCGGACCTGCTGATCTCAGGAATTCTTCCAAACCGGCTTTCTCTTTTCTATAAACGCCTGAATGCCTTCGTTGGCGTCGTGGGTTTCCATCAGGCTTTCCACGTACATTTTTGCCAATTGCGGCAGCCGCTTTAGAATAAGATCATTAAAGTTTACTCGCGCTGCTTTTACGGCATAGCGAAGTGAAACAGCGCTCTTGGGAAGAATCTGTTTCTCAATGAATTCCGCTGTTCCGGCTTCCAGGGCCGCTTTATCGGGAAAAGAGCGGTTGATCAGACCCAATGCCGCAGCTTCCTTTCCGGAAAAACTTTGCCCGGTAATCAATAGCTCTTCCGCCCGTGCGTAGCCCAGTTTTAAGGGCAGCAGCAGCGAGGCCGGGGGCGGAAATACGCCCAACTGAATTTCCGGCTGGCCGAGGGTGGCCGAATCCTCGGCAAAGATAAAGTTACACATCAGGGCCAGCTCCAGGCCGCCGCCCAGGCAAAATCCGGATATCCTGGCCAGGGTGGGAATGCCCAGGTCGATCAGGGTGTAAAACAGTTGATGGAAATTTTTCAGCATTTCGGCAACGTTCTCTTTGCGATGTTCTTCCACGCTGGCCCCAAAAGAAAAATGAGCGCCGGCGCCTTCAAAGGTGATCAGCTTCAAATCGGCATTGCCTTTAAATTTTTCCAGCAACGATTGCAACTCGCTCATCATGACTTTATCCAGCACGTTTCCCTTGGGAGCGTTGAGGATAATCCGGGCGACTGAATCCTGGTGGGTAAAGTGAAGATCAATTTTTTCCATGAGCCTTCATCCGTTCATTTGGGTTAATGACCAATTGGTCTTTGGATCGTCGGTGTATCATTCTACAGCTATCAATTTTTGGCCGGATCGACAGGATTGACGGGATATCCTGTCGATCTGAATCCTCAATTGGATGAACCGGCGCGAAACACTACGTTATTGCTCAATCCTTTTGGTGCTGCGGAGAAATTGCCCGGATCAGCTCATCATTCCATTCATGCCCTTCGGCCAGCAGTTGCCGCAACTTGATAAAATCCACTTCCCGGTTGCCCTTGGGCCCCTCGTTGAAGGCGCGAAATCCTGCCTTGGCTTCGGTCATCATGTTCAGCGCCAGCCAGTCGCGGTTGCTCTCTTTGTTCTTGTCCCAGTGTTCCAGCTTCTTCTTGCGCAGGGAGTTGATGGTCTTGCTCAAACAATTGGGAAAGGTGTACATCAGTTTGGTAGAGAACTTTTCCACGGCTTCATCGAGCAGAGAAAGGTCAACTTCGCCGGATTTCATCAACGCTTTGGCCTGCTCGCGCGCTTCGCCGGTTTTAGGCGCGCCGTACACGATTTCGCCCTTCTCGTTGAGCCATCGGTCGGTGTAGACCATGGGATTGGGAAGGAATTCTCCGTTTACTTTCAGGGCGGGAACGATTTCGGTGAGCAGGCCGCGGCGGAAGGCTTCGTGGGCGCTCCAGGGATCGCAGACGGTGCAGGAGAACATGGCCGACTCAATTCCAACATATAGATGGAGGAAGTCGGTGGAGCCGCCGTCCGGGGCGCTGCCGTGCCTGGGGCCGGCCTGCCCGAAACGCGCCAAATCCTGGGCAATGGAAAAATCGCAGGCCATGCCGATTTCCTGCCCCCCGGCAATGCGCATCCCGTTGACCCGGTTAATCACCGGTTTGTCGCACATCAGAATGGCGGAAACCATATCGTTGAACAAACGCATGTATTGCTTGTATTCCTGGGGATTGCCGGCGTAGTACTCGGCGTACTCCTTGGTGTTGCCGCCGGTGCAGAAAGCCTTGTCGCCTACGGCGGTGAATATTACCGCGTTCACCGAGCGGTCGTTGGAAGCCTCCCGAAAGGCCAGGATTACTTCCTTGACCATCCGGGTGGTGTAGGAGTTGTACTGCCTGGGGTTGTTTAAAATAATCCAGGCGTTAAAGAGGCCCGGAACCTCCTGGCCGCTTTTGTCCCGGCAGGGACGCTTCTCATAGAGGATTTCCGAATAACTGGTTTCCACGAGATTGTGGTTTTTCAGGCTGGTCATAAGATCACCCTTTCCGTTTTTGTTTATAGTTTTATTCGGTTCATTCAAAATCCGCTACTAAGATGGAGCGTTTCAGATACTTATGGGCCAGGGTGTTTTGAAAAACCTGGTTGATTTCGGACATGGGAAACAGGTCAATGAACGGTTTGATTTTAATTTTATCCTGACCGATCAGCTCCAGGATTTCCGGGTAGAGTTCCGCCCGGCATCCCCAGGTGCCGATCAGCTTGGCGTCGAAGGCCATCAGGTTGCTGAGGCGCACCTCCAGCTTGTCCATGGTAAAGCCGACCACGGAGAAGGTTCCGCCGAAAGTCAGCAGGCTGAAAGCCAATTCCTGGCCGGCGCGGGCGCCGGACATCTCCAACACTTTCCAGCCGTAGGGCGGGGCGTTCAGTTCTTTGGCAATCTCTTTGACCCGGGCTTTGATCGCTTTCCCGTCCATATCTTTGATGTTCAGCGTTGCATCAATTCCCACTTCCCGGACGGCAGCCAGCTTGCGGTCGTCTATATCCAGCGCCAGTACCGCGGCTCCTTTTAATTTGGCAAGCTGCGCCCCGTAAGCGCCGATTCCGCCCACCCCGATGGCAATGGCAAAATCTCCCGCTTCCAGCTCGGATTTTTCCACCACCTGGTAGGGAGTAGAAACCGCGTCGGCGATGACCGAGAGTTCCATCAGGGAATATTTTTCGAGCATTTCCGCCGGAACCGGGCATAAAAAACGGGCGGGGACTTTTACGTGGGAAGCAAAGCCGCCGTCAAAGTCGTTGCCGGGCATGAGCTGTTTACGGCAGATGTTGCTCCGCCCGGTGCGGCAGAAATGGCAGTCGCCGCAGGGCAGCACCGCCGGAACGATTACATCTTTGCCAAGCCAGTCCGCCTCCCCGGCTACTACTGTGCCGCTGATTTCATGCCCGAGGGTCAGCGGCAGTTCGTGGCGGGTTTTCACGCCGTAATGCCAAAAGCTTAAATCGGTATGGCAAACCCCGCACCCGGCCACCCGGATCAGGACTTCGCCGGCGTCCAACTCCGGCAGCGCTTTTTCCACTAATTGAAAAGGTTCGTTGAGTTGTGTCATTTGCCAGGCTTGCATCTTTGTCGGTTTCATAGACTATCTCACTTTTTAATCTTTGGTTTACGTTTCTATTTCGTAACTATTCCTCCTACTAAACACGCAAAAAATACGGAAAGGATAATTTTTATAAATAATGTAGCGGGTCAGTTCTCTTTGAGGGTGTGTCACCCTTCGACATAGCCTGTGTGACACGACTGTCAGTCTGGGCCCTCGGCGTGAGCGTTCGACTGAGCTCACGCCGAAGGCTCAGTCGAACTCTTGTCGAAGACTGACTTACTACTGCCAAATTTAACTGTCCTGCTACAATAGTTCCATTTTATAGTTTGCCAGCTAATCTTTCCTGCCCTTTTACTTGATGTTTATCCGCACTCTTCCGGGCGGCAACCGGGAAGGCGCTTTAAATAGTTCTCTGCTGAAACTGCTTCGCAAAGCAACTTTTGTGCATTTGAGGACAGGTCGCCGGGATCAAATATTCACATTTTCAAATAACACAGCGGTTCCCTGCCCTCCGCCGATGCAGGCGGAAGCAATCCCGTATTTCACGCCGCGGAGATTCATTTCCCGGGAGAGGGTCAGGGCCAGGCGGGTACCGGTGGCCCCCAGCGGATGGCCGATGGCGATCGCCCCGCCGTTGACATTCAGGCGGCCCCGGTCAATCCCCAGTTCTTTTTCGCAGGCAATTACCTGGGCGGCAAAGGCCTCGTTAATCTCAATCAACCCGATGTCGTCCAGCTTTAAACCGGTCATTTCCAGCAGGATTTCGATGGCCGGGACCGGGCCGATGCCCATGTACTTGGGGTCCACCCCGCAGGAGGCGGAGGCCAGCACCCGGGTCAGCGGCCGGAGTCCCTTGGATTTAACAAAACTGTTTTTGGCCACCGCCGCCGCCGCGGCGCCGTCGACAATGCCGCTGGAGTTGCCGGCGGTTTGCACGCCCTCCCGGTCGAATACCGCCGGAAGCTTGGCCAGCGCCTCCAAATCGGTCGCCCGGATATTTTCATCGCGGTTGAAATCAACCGTTTTGCCGGGCAGTCTGACTTTGCGCGGTTTTAAGCCCTCGGCTTCGAAGACGGTGGAATTGAGCGGGATAATTTCATCCTTAAAAAAACCGCGTTCGACGGCGGCGATAGCCGCATCCTGGGAGCGTTTGGCGAACTCGTCCACTTCCCGGCGGGTAATGCCATGTTTTTTGGCCAGGTTTTCGGCGGTGCAGCCCATCGGGTAACCGGCGGCGGTGTCGTCCAGCGCTTCCCAGAGCATGTCCTTGAACTCCGGCCGGCCGAGCGGGTAGCCCAGGCGGTTGCCGTAGGAGACCACCTGCTTTCGCGACTCTTGGTCACCTATCGATCGCCGCGGGTCCCCTTGCCTCGTCTCCACCCGGTCGGCCAGGCAGAGCAGGAGCAG
>JAJRYW010000382.1 GCA_024275555.1 Calditrichota bacterium
CGATGCCGGTGCCGATCAGCAAGATGATCATGGGGGAGCCCCACATGATGCTCTCCAACTGGGTGGTGGCCTTCAAAAACCAATCAAAAAATCCGCCCGATTGTCCATTCATAGACTGTCCTCTCTACGTTAAATGCAAAATTATCCCGTTAGGGCTGCCGGTTCGCGATTTTGATGTGTTGAAAATAACGAGGGAATATATACTTTCCAGGCCAATAATCAAAAAAAAAATGCCAACGGTTTTTCCGGGTTGAACAGGCCTGTTTCGATAGAAGTAAAAATAATCAAAAAAAATATTGCTAAAAATGATTGGACATTTTATTTTGCAAGCCTTTGGGAAGGGAATAACTTAGTTGCCTCTGCTGCCGGGAAGGCAGAAGTTCGGATTAACAGCAGGGTTCGACTCCCTGCCGGGGCGCTCAGTGCAGGGCCATTTATGGGTGTTCCCCCCACCCCCGGTCCTGGCACGGCAGAGTGTGGCGTTTGAGCATGACATTGGTTGTCCCCCGACGAATTGTCTGCGAGTCACCTCTGTGATTTAGCTCCTGATGAACGGTGGTAACATACCGGGAATCAGGAGCTATTTTTTTCGCCCTTTCCCAAGGTTCTGTTTTTGAGGTGGGAATACCGCTCCCGGGAGTGTACATTCCGGGGAACTTCTTTGCGGCAGTTTCATTCAATGTATGCAATGATCTTTGACATGGGGACGAAACGGTTTCGACGGGTTGAGAAGCCGAACAGAACGGCATGCCGGGATTTCTCGCTATCCCGTAATTAGCGAGAGCATTTCATAAATGCCGATTATGATTACGCAATGGCTGCCTAGTTAAATAGGCGCCCGTTCTCCCTGGCCCGCGCCTATCCGGGGCAGGGAAGGACGTCGCTAATGGTAGGACGGTCGTCAATGTCTCCCAGGCGTTGATGATCTGAACTTTCTGGGATCGCTGTCCAAGGCTGGCCGGACTGGCCGAGGATGGTTAAACTTTCAGTCTGGCTAAGCATGTAGATGTACTGTTTAGCTCCTTCCCGGACCCGGGTTCGACTCCCGGCGTCTCCACAAAATAAAAAAACGAACCGGTTCGATTGCCGTATGCGGTATGTCGGGCGGTTCGTTTTTCTTTTGTTCGCGACATGCGCCGTTCTTGACATTGCGTTGCTTACGGCCCCTTTGCTCAGAATTCGGGTATGGCTTGTGCAGTAAAAGGAATGCGAGCCACAGGTAAGTCTCGCAGGGATGCTGCTGAGCTGCAGACGTACATGGGACCCACTTCCAGTATCGAACCTGAAAATTCTTGGCTCTCTGCTCCACCATCCCGGATGGTCGTCCTGATGTGCGAATAGGTCTTGCGGCATTCCTCCCAATAAATATTTCTCGAAAACGAAACAGCATGGCGGACCCTTGTTGAGTTTTGTTCTGCCGAAGACATCGCAGATGTTGTATTCATGCCGGATGATTCCCAATAATCGGTCTGGGTGTTGCCACCCGAGGCGGCTGAGGTGTAACCGATGATCCGACGCCCCGGGAAATTCTGGAGGCGCGAAATGCCATCAGGGCCTATGACCGGATGCCGGAGTGGCGTCCCTGGCGGGAGGCCGATCTGCTCACCGCACACCGGATTCTTATGGAGGGCCTGATAGATTCTGCCGGTCATTACCGCTCCGGCGACGTGGGGGTGATGGGAGAGGGGGAAGTGATTCATATTGCTCCTTCGGCAAACCGGGCGCCGCAGCTTATGGGGGATCTGCTGAACTGGCTGAGAAACAGTGATCAGCATCTGCTTATTGCCAGTTCGATTTTTCATTATGAGTTCGAGTTTATCCCCCCCTTTGAAGACGGCAACGGACGAATGGGCCGTCTCTGGCAAACCTTGATTCTCTCCCGTTGGAATCCGGTATTTGCCGTGGCGCCGGTGGAAAGTATGGTGCATGCCAGGCAGCAGGATTATTACACAGCGCTCAATCAAAGTTCACAAGAAGGCAATTCGGAGCCATTTGTCGAGTTTGTGCTGCATATGATTCTGGCGGCTGTCAAACAACTGAGTAGCCCCCAAGTCGACCCCCAGGTAGCCCCCCAAGTCATGCGGTTGCTGAATGTGCTGAAAGGTGAGATGAGTCGTCAACAGCTTCAGGCCGCCCTGGATCTTACAGACCGTAGATCTTTTCGCAGCCGTTATTTGGTCCCGGCCTTGAACGCGGGCCTGATTGAAATGACTCTTCCCGGTAAACCCAACAGCCGCCAACAAAAATACCGGCTGACCGCATCCGGCAACAGATTGAAAAATCAGGCAGGGAGATCATCTGTATGAACACAGCCGGCATTGTGCAAAAATCCGGAGTTACTGCGATCCCCCCCGCGATGTCGGCGTCGTTTATGGAGACTACCTGAAGTTGAATAAAGCACAGAAAGGATTTCTGAACTTCAGCATGTTTTAGGGTAACGGAATTGTAGCCAATGCCCGCCTGCCGGCGCCGATGGATATGCTTTTGCACACTCCGAAGAATAGAAAACTTTCTTGCCCACACAAATATAGAAGGCTACAAACCGGCGATAAAGGCCTGGATGTCCGGCCAGGTGATTCTTTGAGAAACGCTGTTCCGAGCGGATTCAATCCGAAGCGCCTTAGCGCCGGTGCGGAGCAGCAGGTCCAGGGCGTCCTGCAGGGAGGCTTCCTTTGAGATGCTCGGCAGCTCCGGGTTCGGGGAGGAGCTATCCGGACCTTCTGGTAAGGTGGCCAGATCTTTTATTCGGGTAAGTTGCAAGAGCCGGGGGATCCGTTGCCCACCCAGGAAATCCCGCACAAACCGGTCGCGGGGGGCCAGGAGCAACTCCAGCGGCGAGGCGCTTTGAACCAATCTTCCCTTTTGCATCACGGCAATTTGATCCCCGATTCTCAGCGCTTCATTCATATCATGCGTAACAAAGACCACGGTTTTGCCTAAGCGGGCCTGCACCGCCAGGAATTCGGCCTGGAGCCGCTCCCGGTTGACCGGGTCGAGGGCGCTGAAGGGTTCATCCATGAGCAGGTATTCCGGATCGGCGGCCAGCGCCCGGGCCACGCCCACCCGCTGCTGCTGCCCGCCGGAAAGCTGGGCCGGGTAACGATCCAGAATATCCGGGTTTAGATTTACCAAAGAAGCCATCTCTTCCACGCGGCTGTGAATTTGAGCTTCCGGCCGTTTCAGCAGGCGCGGAACCACGGCAATATTTTCCCGAACGGTATAATGGGGAAAGAGCCCCACATCCTGGATAACGTAGCCGATTTTACGCCGCAGGGCGGTCAAGTCGACCTGCGAGATATCCAGGCCGCCCACGTATACTTTCCCGGAGTCCGGGCGGGTCAGGCCGTTGATCATCTCCAGCGTGGTGGTTTTGCCGCAGCCGCTGGGGCCGATCAGCACGGTTGTTTTTCCGGCCGGGATGGTCAGGGTAAAATCCGCCACGGCCGGCGTTTTGCCAAATTGTTTGCTGATTTGTACTAATCGGATCATGAGGAGTCTCCGCCGGGGTAGTTGACGAATTGATTTTGCAAAAGAGCAAGCAGGCGGTCCAGCAGGACGGCCAGCAGGGAGATCATGACCGCCCCGGCGAGCATCATCTCCGGATAGCTGCGGCGGATTCCGCCGAAGATCCATCGTCCCAGCCCGCCCCCGCCGATGTAGGCGGCTACCGCGGCAACCCCCACGCTGAACACAACCGCAGTGCGTATCCCGGCTAAGAGAATCGGCGCTGCCAGCGGCAATTGAATTTTGGCGATGATCTGCACCGGGGAGAATCCCATGCCCCGGGCAGCTTTGATCACTTCGGGAGAGATCTGGTTTAAGCCGGTGTAGGTGTTGCGGATGATCGGCAATTGGCTGTAAAGAACCAGGGCGATGACCGCCGGGGTCAGACCCACCCCGGCGCCGAAAGGGGCCAGCAGGGGAATCATCCCCCCAAAAAGGGCCAGCGAAGGGATGGTGAGCAGAACAGCCGCAAAACCGATCACTGCCGGGGCAAGGGCCGGCCGGCGGTGAATGACGATTCCCATACCGACCCCGATGCCAATGGCCGGCGGAAGCGCCAGCAGGAGCATGCGCAGGTGCTGGTAGGTCAGCGTCAGCAGTTGCGCCCGGTACTCGATCAAAAAAGGGGCCAAATAGATCAGCAGAGCAAGGAGAAGACCCCCGCCGAGGATTGCCGGAAATAGCCGGAGGTTATGGTTCGACGTCGGTTTCAAAACAATAGCAAATTCATCAAGAGGCGTCAATGGTTGCCTGTAAATTGATGCGCAAAATATTTGCTGAGTTGTCCAATGTCAAGTCAAAGCAGGGAAAAGCGCCCCGGCCCCGCTTCAACGATGTCTCTCTGATCGGCAACTTTTTGGTCGCCCCGCCGTATTTGATAGCTTTCGCCTCCGCCCTTTCCGGGCCGCTACCGGCATTCCGGCCGGGGCGTTGCGCCATCAGCGACTAAAACCGCTCAGCAGACCATGCTGAACCAAGCCGCGGGCGCCGGAAGATTCTTTCGGCGCCTGTTTTATTAGATCGCGAAGGGATAATTGAACCGTTGCGTCCCGGATGATTTTAGGCTATCTTTTTGCCCACAAAGGGTA
>JAJRYW010000383.1 GCA_024275555.1 Calditrichota bacterium
CCATCCGCCGGATAATTATGATGCGAAGGAATCGACCACTTTCCGTTTTCGAATACCACCTTAAAGGGGATTGCCTCGCCTGTATCTTCATTAAACTCAATCACTTCCAGCGAGACCGCTGCATTGGGGTCTTTAAACTCGGGGAAAAATTCTTCGCCCTGGTCTACAAAAGCATCCGGGGTAACCCGTTTGGGCGCAGTGATGAAGACCAGCAAAGCCAGGATCACTGCGGCCGCTCCGTATAACGATGTCTTTTTAATCTCACTCATGGTTTAGCTCCTTAGTCTTCTTGATGCAGCTTCACCTTCGGCTTCGCGGCGACGCCGCTGCACAAAGATAAAAACACCCAGCACCAGCACCGGAATGGGCGGGAGCAGCACCGCCAGGGTTTTGATGCCGCTCTGAATGGCCCGGATTTGGGTTTCCATGCGCTCTTTGCTGGCGGCAATTTTGGCGTTCTTTTCCGCCTCGATGCTGGCTTTCAGGGCGTCGAACTTACGCTGTTCGGCCTCCTGGATGTTGCGGGCCATAATCTCCTTGGTTTGTTCATCCAGGTCGCTGCGCTGCTGCACTTCCGCAACCCGCTCATTGAGCCGTTTCTGGGCTTCGGTCAGGGCAATTTGTGCTTCGGATTCAGCTTGCTGTTCTTCCCGGGCCCGGCGCTGCACGTATTCCTGGATCTGCGCTTCCACGCTGCGCAGGGTGCGGTGTTTGACGCGCCGGTTGCGCAGGGCCACAAACGATTCATCGCCGGCCAACACATCGATGCAGTTTAAGAAAAAGTTGACATTGTCAAAATCCAGGTTGGCCAGCCCCTGTTTGCGGATTTCAAAAAATTGCTCGGAGATGAAATCGATATCGGCAATGACAATCATGTTAATCGACTTCCGGCCGGCAGAGTCTGCTAAGGTGCTATCCGCATAAGTTTTGGGGATGGAGCGCACCTGCGCCGCCAGGGTGTAATCCTGGGAGTTGGGGAAGTGCGGCAAGCCGCGCACATTTAACTGGGCGCCAAAAAAGCTGCGCCGCACCATGCGCTGATAGGACTGCACCCCGGAGAGCGTCCCGGTCTTCAGCAGCGGGGTAAATTCCACCTCGGCCCCGGCCGCTTTGTTCAGGTAGCCGGGAAAGAGGAAGACCAGTTCCTGCAACCGGGCCGTGCCGATAAAGTTGGGATTAAAAGCTTCCGGGTTTTCATTCCCGCGCCCCAGGAAGACAATTTCCGGGGGCAGGCTGGCTAAATCCGGGTGAGGATTGTAGGCGTCCCAAACAATCTGGCGGATATTCCAACTCACGCCCAGTTCATTCATAAACCGGTTGATATTCCCCTTCTCTTTGGGGGGCGGTCCTTGCTGCATAAAGGGATTGCGGTTGGCCCCGGCTTTTTCCGAGGGCGCAATGCCGATATTCACCGCGGGCAGGGGATCCACCAGCAGCAGGGTCGGCGCCCCGCTTTCGATATACTCCCGCAGGTTGTCCATGGCCTCCTGGGTTAATGAAGAGGGAATCGGTACGACCAGTGCATCCACCTTTTCTTTAATCGGATTGGAGGGGTTGATATGCACTACTTCGTACTGTTTTTCCAGTTCATCTACCACCTGCCACTGCGGTGTGGAGGTCATGGCTTGAAAATCGAAGCCGCCGGCCAGTTTTGCCTCGGTTCCGACTAATCCGATTTTTTTGCGATCGGTGCGGGCCACGGTGCGGATGCTTCTCACCAGTTCGTACTCGGTAGGCAGGCCGCGCTCAAAAAAGGGGATGACGGCTTCTTCCGCCCCGCAGGTGAAGGCAACCCCCAGGTAGGCCTGGGTAACGCTGGCCCGGGCGCTGCCGGGATCGGGCAGTTCCCGCGGCAAAATGCCAAATTTTTCCCGGGCTTCCCGGGCTTCCGGGGTAAACGGCTCGGTGTCCTTGATGAGCACCTCTACCTTCGGCCCGGCGGCGGCATCGATCTCCTGCAAAAAGCCCAGCAAATTTTCCCGGGTCTGCACAAACTGCTGGGGCAATTCTTTACTGACATAGGCCTGGATAAACACCGGCCGCTCCGCGGAGAGTTCATCCAAAAGCTGATAGGTCTGGTCGGACAGCGAGTGCAACTGTTCCGCGGTTACATCCATGCGGAAGCCAATCCGCCCGATAATAGCGTTCACGCTGATCAAAATAATCACCAGGGCTATGCTGCGCAGGGTATGATGAAACTTCATCGGATAGCCGTCTGCTTTCAGCGGCCAGTGGCGGCGGCTGAGAAACAGCACGTTGAAGTAGAGCATCAGAAAAGCAATCGAAGCAAAATAGAACAATCCGGACAGGCTGATCACACCGCGGGCAAAATCACCAAAGTGGCCTTTTACGCCCAGCGGGGCCAGAAAATTTTGTACGCTAACGCCCAGCAAGCCGCCCACTTCATCAATAAACGCCAGCAGGTAGCAGAATAAAGCGCCCAGGATAAAAGCGATGGTCATGTTCGAGCTGAACAGCGACGCGGTCATCCCGATAGTTATAAAAGCGGCCCCGATGAGCCAGTAACCCAGGTAATTTCCGAACATCAATCCCAGGTCGGGGCTGCCTAAGAACATCAGCACCACGACATGGCTTAACGACACTGCCAGCGAGGCGCTGTATACGCCCAGGGCGGCCAGGTATTTGCCCAGCACCACTTCCAGGTCGGTAGCCGGCAGGGTAAGCAAAAGCTCATCGGTGCCTTCTTTACGCTCTTCGGCCCAGACGCCCATCGCCAGGGCCGGAACGAAAAAAATCAGCAAATAAGGAAACACATTGTTTAATTGATCCAGGTTAGCCAGGTTGTTCAGAAAAAAACGCTCCGGCCAAAATGCAGCATAAGCGCTTAAAAAGATAAACAGGGTGATAAATACATACCCGGAGGGGTTGGTAAAATACAGGCGGATATCCCGCAGGAAGATCGCCCGCACCGTTTTGAAGTTCAGTTCTATTTTCATACCCGGTCCTCCTTCGCTGGCATGGAATCGACAGAGTTGGTGTGTTGAGTGAGCCGGTAGAAGGGTTTCTCCAGAGAGCCGTCTTCTTTCAGTTCTTCCGGCGCGCCGTCAAACACCAGGCGGCCGTTATGGATAAATATCACCCGGTCGGCGACGGCTTCTACCTCTTGCAGGATATGGGTGGAGAGGAGAATTGTTTTGGTTTTGCCAAGCTCTTTTATGTTTTCCCGAAAATCATGGATTTGATTGGGGTCCAGGCCGGCGGTCGGCTCGTCCATGATCAGCACCTCGGGATCGTGCAACAGCGCCTGGGCCAGCCCCACCCGTTGGCGATACCCTTTGGAAAGCTTGCCGATGGGTTTTTCCAGCACTTGCTGCAAGGCGCACTGCTCCACCACCGCATCGATGCGTTGTTTCAGATGCGCTTCTTCCAGGCCGCGCACCTCGCCAAAAAATTGCAGCGATTCCAGGGGGGTCATATCCGAATAGAGGGGGCCGTTCTCCGGCAAGTAGCCAAGAAGTTTGGCGGCCTTCATCCGTTGGGCGGTCACATCATAGCCGCCAATGGCGGCCCGCCCGGCGCTGGGAGCGATAAAACCGGTCAGCAGCTTCATTGTGGTGGACTTCCCGGCCCCATTGGGCCCCAGGAACGCCGTGATCTGTCCCCTGGGAATCGAGAACGTTACATCCTGAATGGCGACAAATTGGCCGTAGTATTTGCTCAATCCGTCCGCCTCGATCATCACTTGATTCTGACTTCCACTCATGGGTCTCCTCACAGTTTTGAGCCGTAAAAACAATAGCCAACACCATGGTATTTCTCAGGTAACCATACCTTATTCAAAATTTGATTATATGACTGAAAATTAAATATGGTTCCGAAACATTGAGAAAAAAAACGGCGAAAATGCTCCGGATCGGCAGCGGGCGGAAGATAAACTATTTTCAAGATCGTTTCAATAAATTTTCCGCAAAAAACGAGCGAGGCTTCCCCCAAACTCTCTACCGTGCACTTTTTTAAAGCTGCGGATTTTCATTGATCAACACGCCGGCCCTGCTCTGACGGAGCGGGCCAGGCGTGTTGATCCGCGGCGAACAGAAAAAGTGCACGATAGGGGACCCCCAAAAGGGCCTTTGGCGTGTTGATAGGAATCCACCTTGCGTTTGACAAAAAATTGGCTAAATTTAGCTTCGCAGAAACAGCAGTTAAACCGTTAAGATTTTCCCTGAGGATAATGATACACCACAGCAATCAGTTCCCT
Organism: Calditrichota bacterium; assembly: GCA_024275555.1. Lineage (GTDB taxonomy): Bacteria > Calditrichota > Calditrichia > RBG-13-44-9 > J075 > JAJRYW01. The sequence goes on from JAJRYW010000383.1 coordinate 4,220, forward strand.
TGCCCGGCGCATCCCCGGGATATATTTATTATTGACCATGAAAAGCGCGATATCCCGGACGCCCACATGACCTACCGCCTCCTTACCGAAGCAGAAGCCCAGGGAGCAGAGTTATATACACCGGCCAACTCCCTCTCGGATGTGCTTCATCCCCTGATGTTGCTTAGCTGGGAATGGTGGTTTCGCACCGAGCCGGCCCTGGCCAAGACCGACATCAAGAGCGTGGTGCAGCACCTGGAGGAAAAGCAGCAGTTAGCCAACCGGCTCAAGATCTGGCATCCCCGGCACTATCGTTTTCTGCTGCACGAGGAGGGTAAATACTGGCCGGTCAGCGGGTTTCCGGCCATGCGGCGTTTGGATGAACTCGACAGCCCCAAAGAGAAACTGTTCTGGTGGGGGCACATGCTGGTATTTGCCCTGTCCATCATGCAGCGGTTTTCCATGATCCTGGAGTTGGCCTCTCCCAATTTCGGCTTTGTTCCTCCGCAGCGCCGTTTGTATTACCTGTCTGACCACACCCGGAAAGGGAAAGATTTTGCCGCCTTCGGAGCGGCGATCATTGAACGCATTGCCGAGGCCCCGGAGATTAAAGAAGACCAATGGTACATCCTGGGCAAGTTTCTCAACCAGCTTTTCATTCCGCATGTTTCCGACATCCAGGACTGGAACCAGCTCTACCAGGGCGCCCAGAAGACCCCGACCAATCATCTCTACAATCCCCGCAAAAAAGCCCTGCTGCGCGGATTGATCAACCAGGGGAATCCCCGCTCGGCGTTAAAAAGTAATGGCAAAATCTGTATTTTAGCAGATATTCACAGCAACCTGCCCGCCCTGGAAGCGGTGCTGGAGGAAGCCAAAAGGTTGGGGGCCAGCCGGTTTTTAGTTTTAGGGGACCTGGTTGGCTACGGCGCTCAGCCGCGCGAATGCATCTACCGGCTGGCAAACCTGGAGTCCAGCATTTTTGTGCAGGGCAACCATGACTATGCGGTCAGCCAGGCGGCCTGGGAAAGCGTCGAGAGCGAAACCGCCAAAACCACGGCAAAGTGGACCCGGGAACAACTGGACACCGAATCCCTGGAATGGCTGGGCAGCCTGCAGCGGGAACAAATTTTTTCCAACTGGATGGTCGTGCACGCCTTTCCCAAAAGCGTGGAGTATTTTAAGGATTACCATAATCAGCTTAGTTTTAAAGAGAGCCTGGATTACATCGCCGAGCGGAATCTTCAAGTCGCCTTTTACGGTCACACCCACATCCCCTATGCCCACCTGCGCACCTCGGACGAGCAGACTATCCCCATCGGCAATAAAAACACCAAATTATTTATGCGCGGAGAAGCCCTGCTGATTAATCCGGGCTCGGTGGGTCAGCCGCGTCACGGCGAGAACAAAGCCTGTTTTGCGTTATGGGACACCCAATCCAACATGTTGAGCTTCCACGCCATTCCCTACCCGGTAGACCAGGCAATTGAGGCGCTGGTGCGTTCCGATCTGCCTAAAGAGGCGATCTACAGCTTGTCAGCGCGATTGGAGAAGGGGAGATAACAGAGTCTGCCGGCGGGAAAAAGGGCGGAGCGCCGGCCTTCTTTTATTTAGATTCCATCCGAAATATGGTAATACCGTAGTTGTCGCGGTCTTCCGGCGGAGCAGCATTCCAACGCCGGGGCGAGTGAGAATCATCGGTGACAAAGTGAACCCGGTATTCTCCGGCCGGCAAATTAATAACCGTGGTCTCGGTGCGATTTTTGTAGGCTCCTCCGGCGCGGCGCGTGGATTCGTACTCCATAATCCAAAGAACTTCATTCGATTCGGCGCTTTCAAGCCAGCCATAGTCCACCATTTCCCCGGGCAGCCCTTCCCCGAGGGCATAAATGCGCACCGAGGCCGCTTTATCCAGGGTAAACCGTTTGATGATGTGCTCGGAATCGCCCATTCCCACAATGCGGCACAGGACTTCTTCATTGCGGGAAAAATCGTCGAAGACCTCGATCTGGTCCTGGGGAAAGTTTTCATCCGCCAGTGATACCCGGATACCCCATGATTTTCCCTGCCGGGGCGGGCGGGCGTTCCAATGCGGGTAGCTGTGCGTATCATCGGTGCGGAAATAGACCGTGTAGGTTCCGGCGGGAAGATGAACCACTTCGTCAATCAGGCGGTTTTTTCGGGCCCCGCCGGCCGGCCGGGTTTTATGAAATTCCATCTGCCAGACCTTCCGGCCGGTGGTGGTGTTGATGATCCACCCGTAATCAAACATTTCTCCGTCGCGACCTTCGCCGAGGGCAAAGATTCTTAGGTTGGCGTCGCGCTTAAGTTTAAAGAGCATCGATCTTGATTCGTCGTTGCCGAGGCCGGTTATTTCGATAAAAGGCGGCAAGGCGGCCGGCTCGGGCGTATCAAGGGGCTCTACCGCTCCCTCGGCGCTGTCCAGGGCAAAGAGGGTAATTCCCCACTCCTCGGGATTATAAGGAGGGCGGGTGTTCCATTCGGCATAGGAATGGGAGTCATCGGTGCGGAAAAAGACATTGTAGGTTCCCTCGGGCAAGGAGATCACCGCTTCTTCCAGGCGGTTTTTGCTGCTGCCGCCCCCGGGAACGGTGCGGTCATATTCCATCCGCCAGACCATTCGCCCGCTGCCGGCCTCTTCAATCCAGCCGTAATCGAACATCTCTCCATCACGGCCTTCTCCCAGGGCGCGGATTTTTATGCGCGTTTTCTTACGCACCTGCACGCTCTTGCTGACCAGTTCATTGTCGCCAATGCCGGTCAGGGCAATCAGCGGCTTAAGGGGAACTTCATCAACCATGGAGATATCTTCCGGAGAAACATTTTTATCTACCAGGAAAAGGGTCACTCCCCAGTCCGCCGGGTTGCGGGGCGGTTTGCTGTTCCAATCCCGGTAGGCGTGGGAATCATCGGTTTGGTAATAGACCCGGTAGAGGCCGGCGGGCAGTTGCACAACCTCATCCACAAGGCGGTTTTTTTGAGCGCCTCCGGCATGACGGGTCTGCTCGTAGCGCATCTCCCAAACCCGTTCGCCGGTCTTGGTATCGACAATCCAGGCGTAATCCGACATTCCTTCCGGGAATCCTTCGCCCAGGGCATAGACCCGGATTTTGGCCGGCTTATCCAGGCGAATTCCCTGCTGCACCAGGCGGTTGCTGCCCACCCGGGTCATTCGTAAAAAAGAAACGGCCTGGGGCTTTTTAAATTTGCGGATATCGGCCGGATTAAATTTACCGGGAACTCCGGACAGGCTGATTCCCCAGAAGAACGGATCGTAAGGCGGGTTGGAATTCCAATCCTCGGGCGAATGGCTATCGTCGGTGACAAAGTGGATCGAGTAATCCCCGGCGGCTAACTTTAGAGTTGTTTTCCAGACGCGGTTTTTTTGGGCGCCGCCGGCCGGCTCGCCAAACTCTTCCCGGGCTTCCCAAATCTTCTGGTTGTCGTCGATCTTTTCAATCCAGCCATAATCATACTCCTCATCGTTAAAGGCCTCGCCGACGGAATAAATCTGGAATTCTCCGGGGTTGCTCAGCGAGAAGAATTCCTGCAAGGATTCAAAATCACTCCCAGCCAACAGCGAGACCACCGCCTGGCGGGACAATTCCCGCTGGTATTGCCGTACTTCTGTGGCGGAATAAAGTTCATCCACTCCATCGATACGGATGTGACATGCTTCTTCAACCTCCTGCAACCAGCGCTCTCCCTTAATCAATTGCTGAAAGAGCCTGCCCAGGCTGGGCAAACCGTCTTCCCGGAGAAAGATTTTACGCGGCTTCATCGCCCACAGGTACAACTCATAACGCCCGGCCGGAAGGGAGAGCGATTGGGAGAACTTGCGCAGGTAATCTCGCGCCCAGGATTTGCTCTCGGTGTTCTCCGGGGTCATCCGCCAGACTAATTCACGCGTTCCGGCATGAATAATCCAGGCATAAACAAACATCCCGTTTTGGTCAAAGCTCATATCTAAGCGACGCCTGGAGGGCTTGGAGCGCTTCTTTCCCCCGGGGAACCCCGCCCCAACCGCCTCAATGCGAACGGAACGATCTTCGTGGATTGCAAATCCCCCCACCTTTAGTTCGCCAAAGCGAATTTGATCGAATTCGAGGCTCACCTTATTTTGGGAAAAGAGCAAAATGGGGAAGAAAAGCAGAAAAAGAAAAATTTTTTTATTCATGATTGACTCAATAGCTGCAACTCCAGCATTTATAATTACGTGCATTGATTTTTTTACGGGAATAATCTGACAATGTTACATTCCGGGGAAGGCATTTTTCATCCCTATTTAAAAAAAATCTTCAGCCCTTCGGTACAATTCCGGCACATATTGATCCGGTCGCGCCGGTGCACCACCGAACGCCGGAAACGGTGATAGCGGTCGCTGCTCCAGATCTCTTCAAAAGAGGATGTTCCCATCTCCCCCAGTTTAAAATCGGCGTCTTTGTCAAAGCAGCAGGGGATCACCTGTTTATCCCAGGTGATCGCCGAACCGTACCAAATTTTTTTGCAGTAGCCGGAATAGCTGCCTTTCAGTTGATAAAGGCCGTCGGATTTCTGATAACGCCGGTATTTTTCCAGCGTGGGCAGGGTTGCCTCGGGATCATCAAAATCATATAATTGGGGAGATTTAAAGATCACCCGGTCGACGCCGAGGGTTTTTCCCAGTTTTTTTATCTGCTTCATTTCATGCTGATTATGGCGCATGACGATGAACTGAAGATCGGTAAGCGGGAAGCGCTTGCGCAACGCTTTACGGGCCCGGGTAAAATTTGCAACACCTTTCAGCACCTGCTCAAATCGCCCGGCCTGGCGATAGATTTTATAAGTCTCCTCCGTGGCGCCGTCGACGGAGAGAATTAAGCGGCCTAACTTGCTTTCCGCCAGTTCCCGGGCAAAATCGGCATTGGCCAGGCGGGTGCCGTTGGTGCTGATCACGGTAAATATTTTCTTTTCATAGGCATAGTTAATCATCCGGATAATATCCGGATTGATAAACGACTCCCCCTGGAAAAACAGCAACAGCACCCAGGTGTGGCCGGCGATGTCGTCGATCATCGCGCGATAGTCTTCAAAGCGGAGGTGATCCTGGGGACGGGTAAGAGTTTTTAAACCTACCGGGCATTGCGGGCAGCGCAGATTACAAATTGCCGTCGGTTCGATGATAAACGTATAGGGCAACCCCCATACAAAGTATTTTCCGGTAAGACGGGACAAGAAATATGAGGAGAGCACCCGCACCGCATTGCCAAATTTTTTCCAACTCCACAAAGGTACTATATAGGATATATCGGACAACATTCTTGCTCCGGCTGAATAAAAAAAAGGGACACTATAAATAATGTCCCTTTTTATGGCGATGAGGCCTGATCAAATAAATTTAAGGAGGGAGGTTTCAATTTAAGGAGAGAGCCTCACCGCCAAGGCCAAATATAATTTATATCCGGTAATAAATCAACATTTTTTTTAACTCAAAAAGGGCTTTGCATATTTGGGATAAAGAAAATGCAATTCCAGCACTTCCCACTTCTGATCCCGCTGTACTAAAGTTGCCTGCAAAATATCCCCCGGCTTTAAGCGCGCGTGGATGGAGGCCGGAAAGTGAATATTTTCCAGAAAGCTGTTTAAACGAAGGTCTTCCAAGTCCAGGGTGCGGGAGAATTTACTGCGAATGCGCTGCACTTCAAAAAAGCTGCTCAGTTGTTGTACATCGGGATTGTCCCGGCTTAAGAGCACCTCTAACAGATCGTACTCTTCCAGGTACTGGTTCAGCGCATCGACAATTCGGGGCAGATCGGTTCGGGCAATCCGATAATTCTTTTTAAAACTTTCCCGGAAATCCAACCCGAAGACCGTATTGAGCCAAAAGAAGAACCGGGCTAAAATATGAAAGTAGCGGCCGAGTTGGGCGCTTTCTATGTGCACAAATTTCTGAACCGTAAACACGGTAAAAAATTCCAGGAGATGCTCTTCCCCGAGTTCAAAAATATTGGTTACCCCGGAGCGGTCCACCAGGAACTCCTGGAAATCGAAGATGGCGTCGTGTTCCAGGCCCCGGTTTTTTTTCTTTTGCCGGTTGCTTTCTAAAAACTGTTTCACCACTTCTTCAACCGGCTCAAAGAAGTGTTCTTCATCCACCCACTCCCCTTCCCCGGGCAACTCTTCCTCTTGTTCTTCCCAGGCCTCGTCTTTGCCGAAAGTTTCGTCGCCGTCGAGCAATTCTTCAAAGTGGTTAATGGCCGGATCGCCGGGATGCTGAAGCAGACTTCCTCCTTCTTTGCGGATGAATGCGATGATCACATCTTCGATAAAATCGGCTAACTCGATTAATTCCAGATCGTCTTCATCAAACTCCACCCCGATTTCCTCGGAATAAAACTGAAGCAGGGTGTCAATCACCACGTGCTCCATTAACTCCACCCGGAAGTCTTGCTCGCGTATCACGCCGTCGGAGAGGAAAGATTTTAAAGTGCGGATGCGCTGAATCATCTTTTCTTCGTTTTCCTGGAGATCCGCCAGGTCGTCGCGGTCATAGTTGCTATCCTCATCCCTGTGCGGATTACGGTCGCTGCGGAGAAAGTATTCGAAACTATCGCCCAGGTTAAAACATAACGTGCCGATATTTTCGAAATTTAAGTGCAGGCGGGACGCTTTTTTATCCGTACGGAAAAAATGGCTATCCAACTGGTTGCCGAGATGGTTTACCAGCAGGTAAATAAAAAAATCAAGATTGGTCAGTTCGTAAATCTCCTTGTCCCAGCTTTCTACAAATTCCCGGGCAGAGATATACGTCTTATGATACTTCTCGGACAACCGCATTTCCTCCAAAAACTATGGGGCGAATTTAACATCCCCCCTTCAGACAGTCAATAAAAAAATAGGCTCAAAGAAAACTAAATCAAGTAATTACTTTAAAACTGTTCCAAATCCGTGATTTACGGTCTATGATCCCGCTACTTTGCGTATTTGCCCGACATAATATTCGCGCTGCTGGTACTGCAACTGGTACAACTTGTAATAAAGTCCTCTTTTGCGCAGCAACTGCTGGTGGCTGCCCATCTCCCGCAATACGCCTTTGTGCATCGCCACAATCTGATCCATATGCTGAATGGTCGACAAACGGTGGGCAATCACAATAGCGGTGCGATTTTCCATCACCACCGCCAGGGCTTTCTGGATCAGCGCTTCCGACTCGGAATCGATATTCGAGGTGGCCTCGTCCAACAGGAGGATATCGGGATCAATGACCAGGGCGCGGGCCAGGCTGATTAGCTGCTTTTGCCCGGTGGAGAAATTGCTGCCGCCCTCTTTTACCGGGGCGTGGTAGCCATCGGGCAATTTATCGATAAAAGAATGGGCGTTGACCATCTTAGCTGCTTCGACCACCTGCTCCAGGGGCGCGTCCGGCCGGCCCAGGCGCAGGTTGTCCAGGATAGTCCCGGAGAAAAGAAAAACATCCTGCAAGACAATGGCCATGCGGCTGCGCAAGTTGCGGATATCCCACTGGCGCACATCCACGCCGTCTACAAGCACCCGGCCTTGCTGAACATCGTAAAAACGGCCGATCAGACGAAACAGGGTTGTTTTTCCGGCCCCGGTGTGCCCGACAATCCCAAAGCGTTTCCCGGCCGGAATTGTCAGCGAAAAATCGCGGATCACCGGTTCATCGCCATAAGCAAAAGAAACCTGCCTGAACTCGATTTGGCCTTGCAGGCGTTCCTGCCGGTGCGGGGCGGCCGGATTCCGGATAAGCGGCTCGGTATCCAGCAATTTAAAAATCCGTTCCGAGGAGGCCAGCGCTCCCTGAAGAATGTTGAATTTGTCGGACAGGTCGCTGATGGGACGGAAAAACATCTTGGCATATTGAATGAAGGCAATTAATACGCCCAGGGTAACTTCTTCGGATTGAATCAGCCAGCCGCCCCGGAAAACGATCACCGCCAAAGCCAAAGAACTGATGATCTCCACCGCCGGATAAAATATAGCGTAATAGAAAATGGTTTTGATAAATGCATCGGTGTGATCCCAGTTGATCTTCTTAAAACGCCGGTAGTCCTGCTTTTCCCGGTTGAAGACCTGCACAACGCTCATCCCGGAGATGTGCTCTTGCAGATAGGAATTGATCCGGGCCAGGTAGTAGCGTATTTGACTATACGCCCCGCGTATTTTCTGGCGGAAGATCATCGAGACGATGAACAACAACGGAATGACCCCAAAGGTCCAAAAGGCCAGTTCTGCGTGGATGGAGATCATCATCACCACGATGCCGCCAATCAGGAAGATGTCTCCGAAGATCATCACCAGCCCCTGGGTAAACATCTGGTTCAGCGCTTCTACATCGGAGGTCACCCGGGTCATTAAGCGTCCCACCGGATTGCGGTCAAAGTATTGCTGATGCAGCCGTTGCAAGTGGCTGAAAACGCGGTCGCGAAGATCAAAAATCAGCTTTTGGCCCAACACCTGGGTGAGCATAATTTGCATATAGCGAATCACAAAGTTGCTTACCAGCACCGAGAGGTATAGCACGATAATCCAGCGCAACCCCGGGTAATCCTGTTTTAATATGTAGCTGTCGATGGCTACTTTGGTTAAATAGGGGCGTACCGCATCCAGGCCGGAGGCCAGAATAATCAGCAAAACGGACAGGGCAACCAGGCGCCAATAAGGGCGGGCATACCCCAACAGTCGTCCAAACAATTTGTGATCGTAAATCTTGCCGCTGATTCGATCATCTTCGATGACGTCAGGGCGTTTTTTAGCTGTCGAACTCATCTATATATATGTATTCCTTAAGCCGGTAAATAGAACGCTAAATATAGCCCCCGTCCCGGCCGCATTGCCAATCATTTCTGAATGAGATGCCGGCCAGCCCGGCGCGCGGGGCCGGCCGGGAAATAGCCTCATTAAAAAAAAGCTGCCCGGCAGGCAGCTTTTTACAGAGAACCGGTTGAGAAGATATTCTTAAAACTCCAGGCTTCCGTTTATTTCCAGCACCTGGGCCCTGGCGCCGCGTGCGGCAGCTTTTTCCACAAATTCCCCGGGATTCACATCAATTACGTCGAAGGTTTTATAGTGCATTGGTATATAGAGACCGGCATTCAGAAACTCGGTTGCTTTCACCGCATCATCAATTCCCATGGTAAAGTTATCGCCAATGGGCAGCGCGGCCACATCAATGCGGTTCATCTCGCCGATCAGCTTCATATCCAGGAACAGGCCGGTGTCCCCGGCGTGGTAAAAGGTCTTCCCGTCCATGGTGATCAGCAATCCGCTGGGCTCGCCCATGTAGGCCCCGTCCGGCGTCGAGGAGCCATGGTGAGCAATGGTCAGCTTAAGGCTTCCGAATGAAAATTTGCGCGCCCCCCCGATGTGCATCGGATGCACCTGGGCGCCTTTTGACGCGCAGTAGTTTGCCAACTCAAACGCCGCCACAATGACGGCATTGTTATTCCGGGCAATTTCGACGGCGTCGCCGAGATGGTCTCCGTGACCATGGGTCAGCAATACAAAATCCGCCTTGACATCTCCGGCTTTCATGGTTGCCAGCGGATTGTCATTTAAAAACGGATCGATGATAACGGCACCGGAACTCCCCTGTACCAAAAATGCGGAATGACCGAGATAGGTTAACGTCGGCATACTCACCTCCGTTGTTAAAGGGTTGGTTTGGAGCGGAAATTAAACAGTGGAATTTAATAACAGAGGAAGAGCAGTGCATTCTTTTTATGAAATGATTCACACTATCGCACCGGGCCGCAAGAATCTTGTAAAACCCACTTCTCTACCATGCACTTTTTTTAGAAGCCACAAAAAAAAGGGATCGAAACCGATCCCTTTTTAAAATTGCGGTAAATAATCGTTGCAGAATTAAGCTTCGGTATAAACGCTTACTTTAGTACGCTTTTTGTCTTTCCGCTCAAACTTAACATAGCCGTCGATCAATGCGAAGATGCTATCGTCTCCGGCGCGTTTTACATTTTCCCCGGGATGCCATTTGGTGCCGCGCTGACGCAGAATAATGCTTCCCGCGCTGACAAATTGGCCGCCAAACGCCTTTACACCCAACATTTTGGGATTGCTGTCGCGGCCGTTCCTGGAACTACCTACACCTTTTTTATGAGCCATAATGTCCTCCGAATTTCCTATGCAGAGATATTTTCAATTTGTACTTTGGTAAAATGCTGACGGTGACCTTTGGTGAGTCGATAACCTTTACGGCGTTTTTTCTTAAAAACAATCACCTTTTTATCCCGGCCGTGATCAACCACTTTTGCCGAAACTTTAGCGCCTTCCACCAAGGGGCGGCCAACTCTGGGGCCGCTGCCGTCTTCCACTAAAAACACTTTCTCAAATTCAACCGTTTCGCCAATTTCTTTATGAAGAAAGGGTACTTTGACGGTCAGGTCTTTTTCCACCCGGAATTGTTTTCCGGCAATTTCTACAATAGCGTACATGTTTTATACCTCGGTATCCTTAAAAGTTCAGCCATTTTCTTTGCTCTTGAGGCCGCCAAATATATGATTCCGGCGCAGGTGAGTCAAGACAGATTTTAAATAGTTACCGGCAAACAACCCGGTAGTCGTTTGCCGGTAAAGCCGGGGTATTGCCGGGAATAGCGGGGCGCTTTATGAGGCGCTATATTCCCGGGCAAGTTTTTGCAGGGCCTCCTGAACCTGGGCCATTTCCGAAACAAGGGTTGGTAGCTGTGCGACGGCGGTCTGGAAATCCGCGGCGGCGCCGCACTGTTCCAATTGGGCCGCGGTTTTAAAAGCGGCTTCGGCGCAAAAATTGCCCACAGATCCTTTCAGGGTATGAGCTGAGCGCCGCAGCGTCTCAGCATCCTGACTTTCTATAGCGCTCTCAATCTCGGAAATCAAATCCGGGTAATCTTCCAAAAACAATTCAATCAGTTCCTGGAGTAATTCAACGTCATCATCCAGGCGCGTCAACAACTCCTTCCGATTGATCACTTGTTCAACCATAGTTCCTTCTTGCGGCATCTCGCAACCCTTTCTCTTTGGTCCTTCTAATAATATATCGAACATTATCCGGAAATCTTTGCCTGCAAATTATCCCGGCCCTAATTTTTCATTTTCAGCACTTCTGTTGAGTCGGATAATACCCGGCGGATTTCACTTTCCAGCTCCTGGACCCGGTAAGGTTTGGCCACCACGCCATGGAATCCGTAGTTCAGGTAGTTGGCCATAATCGGATTGTTTGAATACCCGCTGGAAACCAGGGCTTTAACATTCGGATCGATCTCCAGAAGTTTGGTCAAAATCCGCTCACCGCTGAGATCCCCCGGAATGGTCAAATCCAGCACGACCAACTCGAAGGGTTCTCCGCTGCCGCAGGCTTGCTGAAACAGTGAAAAGGCTGTTTGTGAATCTTCGGCGGTAAAAACCTGGAACCCCAGGAATTGGAGCATTTCCGAGGCGGTTTCCAGCACCATTCGTTCATCATCCACCAGTAAGATTTTACCTTTCTTGTGGGCCGGGGAGGGTTGCGGATGTTCTTCTTTGGCAACCACGATGGTTGCAGCAGGAAGATATACCCGGAAAGTAGTACCGCTATTCAGTTCCGAGGATACCTCTATATGGCCGCCGTGTTTCTTAATGATGGAGTAACAGATCGCCAGGCCCAGTCCGCTTCCCCTTTGCTTGGTGGTAAAATAGGGGTCAAAGATTTTCTTCAGCACTTCATCAGACATGCCTACACCTTCATCTGCAACATCGATACGGATATAGTCCCCCGGCGGTAAGGATCGCGCCGCATCATCGCTAATGCGTACATTGGTTGCGGAAATACGTATTTCTCCCCCGTTGGGCATGGCCTGGTCCGCATTGATGACCAGGTTGTTCAGCACCTGGCGAATCTGGCCCTGGTCGGCCAGCACATCCCACAAATCAGATGCAATATCAAATTGACAGCGCACATTGGAACCCTGCAGGGCAAACATGGCGCTTTCCTGAATCAGTTCCACAACCGATCCGGCTACTTTGATGGGGTCGCCGCCCCCGGAGAAGGTCAGCAATTGCTGGGTTAATTCCCGCGAACGTATCAAGGCCCGCTCGGCTTCTTCCAGCAAGGATTCGACATCCGGCAAAGCAGCGGTTTTCAGCTTGGCCAAGGAGACATTCCCCAAAATACCGGTTAAAATATTGTTATAATTATGGGCAATTCCCCCGGCCAGAATTCCGATGGACTCCAGTTTATCGGCCTTCAGCATCTCCTCTTCCAGCCGCTGCGCCAGGGTGATGTCGTAGAACATAATCGAATAACCGAAGATCCGCTCCTCATTCTGCACCGGTGTAATCGATAGCTGAATGGCGTATTCCTGACCGTTTTGGGAGACAATCTGCAACGGCTCCTGGCTATTGCGCTTTGCACTTCCCGAAAACTTTTGCAGCATTTCTCCCACTGTCAAAGGAGTTTGATCGATAACTCCGTTGAGAACAGCTGTTAGTGGTTTACCTATCGCATCCCCGGCGGGGACCCCGCAAAGCGTCTCGGCAACCGGGTTAAGGTGGGTTATGTTCCATTCCCGATCAACCAGGATAACTCCGTCCCGGACCTGATTGATCATAGCTCTAAAAAAGAGGCCGATCTCAGTACTGTTCATTTTTAGTCTCTCCTCCCTGTGATGGTTCTTCTTGTCATCCGATATATCGCGCGCCGGCCCGACTTGTTTTCCTTTTCTCTCAAAGATAATGAGACAATGCAAAGAGATACTTTGATGCTCATGATGGCTTGAGACTATGGGGATTATCGCGCAACTGTAAATGATCTTTAACTTCTTAGAAGGCAAATCCTGGCTATAGAGAGTTAGATCACATTTTCCGAAGCGGCTTGATCCGGAAAAGCGCTCTGTTGAACTGCTTTGTGAAAGGGCGAGCGGGCGGAAGTCCAAAAAAGAACCTGCCCCTCAAATACCCGGAGCAGGTTCCCCAAACAAAGGATTACCAGGACAATTATTTTGCCGCGTCTCCCAACAAATACTTGCTATACCATCCCAACATCCGGGTGCATAAATCCAATTGATGGGCGCGCTCCCGGTTGCCGTGCCCTTCCCGGGGATAGACGACCAATTCCGTTTCTACGTCGACATACTTCAAGGCCCGGTACAGTTCAAAAGCTTGATTGATCGGCACCCGTTTATCTTTCTGCCCATGCAGGATCAGCGTCGGGGTGCCGGCATTTTTCACGTGTTTGATGGGGGAACGATCCCAGACCAGGTCGTAATGATCATACAACCAGAGGTCCCAGTGAACCAGGGCGTTTTCCGCCGGGGTATCGGTCATGCCGGCTTTGGAGATTTGGTTGCCGATCCCGACAAAGACCACCGCCGCGGCAAATTTCCGGCTGTGTTTGGTTGCGGCCCAGGCCGACATGTAGCCGCCATAGGACCCTCCGCCAATACTGACCCGCCGGGGATCGATCAGCCCCTGGTTATCTAAATAATCGATACCGGCCAGGATATCCTCAAACTCCTTGCCCATCAAATCCCGATGATCCCCCTGGCAAAACTTCACCCCTTTCCCAATACTTCCGCGATAATTGGGGATCAGCACCATAATACCCCGCTGGGCCAGCGCCTGCAAAGGGCGGCTGTAGCCGGTGTTCCAGCCATCCAGCCGCACGGCCTCCGGCCCGCCGTGCACCTGAACATGCAAGGGGTAGCGCTGACCGGGCCGGTAGCCCGCCGGCTTGATCAGAATCCCGGAGATATCCCAATCATCCGGACCTTTCCAGGTAACCACTTCCTGGGCTCCAAAAGCCATGTTCTCCAGTTCGGGATTGGAATGAGTCAACCGGGTAAGTGAATTGTTCTTCAAGCGACCGGCGTAGACCTCGTTGGGGTGCACAGGGGTGCTGGCAGCCGTCGCTAAGTAACGAAAATCCCGGCTGTAGGAGATTCCGCCAAACACCGGGCCGGCGCCGCCAAAAACCCTGGTGCGTTTGCCGGTGCGGACATCGATCCGGTACAGCACTTTGTGGGTATTCTCGATCATCACCAGCAGCACCGTGTGGGCGTCTTTCCATTGAAACGATTCGGCCGTGCCGGGATAATCGCCTATCAAATTGCGGGGCTCGCCGCCGCTCAGGGGCATCACAAACAAGCTCCCCGGGTAGGGATCGTTCAAGGTGGTAGCGCCCAGCCAGGCGACTGTTTTACCGTCCGGGGAGAGCCGGGCCAGGGTCAGTTTGCCTTCGGTGTCGTAAATCTTTTGCCCCTGGCCGCCCACGGCAGGGACGATGTAATTATCGGTAAACATATAGCGGTCATCGGTAAAAGGGCGCTCGCTGGCCTGGTAGATAATCTGGCGGCCGTCCGGGGTCCAATCGAAGCTCCACACCTGCAGGTTGTCCCGGGTAACGATCCGGCTCTCACCGGTGGATAAATCTTCTACATGCACCCTGTGAATGGTCGTCCAGGTGTCTTCGACAATTTGATCAAACCCGGCCTTTTTGCGGGCTTTGACGTCCTTCGGCTCCGGGTCGGCCATCCGGTAGGCCAACTGACGGCCGTCCGGGGAAAGTGCATATCCGGTAATATTTCCGGGCGCATGGCTAAGCTGCTGCGACTCGCCGCCGTTCAGGGCAATCGCATACACCTGGGTGTAGGGAGAATATTCTCTTCGCTTAGCCAGGTAGGTGATTCGCCGGCCGTCGGGCGTCCAGGCGAGGGAACGAACCGAGGTTGGTTTGGTTACGTAGGCGCGCGGCTGGCCGCCTTGCCGGGGAACCACCCATAGCTCGCTGTAGGCCCCCCCGGGCGTTTCATCCTCCCCCCGGGGAGCAGAGACGATATAGGCAATGTAGTCCCCCTGCGGTTGCATGGCTACCTGCCGGACGTTACGCATGTCCACCATCATTTGGGGCGTAAGCTGTTGGGCAAGCAGCGCCGCGGCGCTAAACATCAGGATCACAAAAAACCGAAAAAAGAGCCGTACAGATTGGAAGATCATATAATTCTCCTTATGTTTGATGGATTCATTCGAGAAAAAACAGGCATCAATATATGCAAGAGCAGCCAAAATCGCAAAGCCAGGCAAAACCAATCCGGTGCGCTTTACCGGCCGCGATTACCTGCAACGGGGTATTCGCTGCCTGCAAAACGGCGCTTATTTTGAGGCGCATGAATTTTGGGAAGTTCCCTGGCGGAAGATGGGCCCGCCCTATCGGGCTTTCTGGCAGGCCCTGATTCAGTTCAGCGTGGGGGCTTATCACTTGCAAAACAACAATCTTAACGGCTGCCGGAGTTTGTGGTGCAAAGCGCTGCGGCATTGCCGGGCCTTGCAAAACACCCCCGGCGAGATTCCGCTTTACCATCTTCACCAACTACAGCAGTGTGTAGAAAAGAGCCTTTCCGGCTTGCCCGATGTTCGAGAGGCCTTCCGGCAAGTAAGGCGATTCTCCGGCCTGGCGCTGGATTTCTCCTGGGCGGAACTGTGCCTTTCGGATTTACTGGATCAAAAACTGCCGCAATAAGCCCAAAGGAAAAGTTACGCCGGGCGCATCACTCCTCTTTCTCTTTTCCCTTCTCCTGCTTACCCATAAAGGCTGCCAGAAAATCAATCGGCACCGGGAAAATTGTGGTGGAGTTGTTCTCCGTAGCCACTTCCGAAAGCGTTTGCAGAAAACGGAGTTGCAGCGCCACCGGGTAGTCGCTGATGATTTTTGCGGCGGCCTGCAATTGAGTTGCCGCTTGAAATTCCCCTTCGGCATTGATGACTTTGGCCCGGCGTTCCCGCTCCGCCTCCGCCTGACGCGCCATGGCCCGTTTCATCTCCAGCGGCAGATCGATTTGCTTGATTTCCACCAGGGTTACTTTAATCCCCCAGGGGTGGGAATGGCGGTCTACAATTTCCTGCAACCGTTTGTTGATTTTGTCCCGTTTTGCCAACAGTTCATCCAGTTCCACCTGCCCCACGATACTGCGCAAAGTGGTTTGGGCAAGCTGCGAGGTGGCAAAGAGAAAATCTTCGACCGCGATAACCGCTTTTTCCGGATCGATCACCCGGAAGTAGATCACTGCGTTGACCTGCAAAGAAACATTATCGACCGTGATAACATCCTGGGGGGGCACATCCATCACCACGGTGCGCAGACTGATCTTGACCATTCGGTCGATAACAGGAATCAGGATGAAAATCCCCGGCCCCTTGGAGCCGATCAGCCGGCCTAAACGGAAGATCACCCCGCGCTCATATTCCCGCAACACCCGGATGGCGCTAATGAGCAGCAAAAGCACTAAAAAACCTGCGACGCCAAGACTAATCATATCTCCTCCGATGGTTATGTATGACTAACCCAAAGTTAATAATGCGGATCATTCGCAACCTTTTGACGCTGAAAAACGCTGAAAATTGTTTAAAAAAAACAGGAAGAGTTTATCCGCTTAATTCCTCCGTCCATCCCGGTTGTGAGAGAAAAGCCGGGGGAAGATATGAGAAGCCTCAAAAGTTCAGGAAAATAAAAATCCTCTCAGCGGCAATCTGCCCGATCAGCGATATTCTGCGTCAAATTAAGTTCAACTTGTGATTGGCACTAACAATCGCCGGTCTTACCCGGCGTCGAGGCGGCGTACATGCAGGATCAAACCATCCACCCGTTCCACCTTCACCCGCTCGCCTTTTCGCAGCGGATCGGGAGATTGCGCCAGCCAGATTTCCCCCTGGAAGAGTATCTGTCCCTGGCCATTGTGGAATTTTTCCAGCACTTCGCCTTCTTCGGCGATGAACTGTTCCCGGCCAATGGCCGGTTTACGCCGCTGGGCTCGCAGGCCCAACCCAATCGCCAGGCTAAAAAAGAGGATGGTGGTGATCGTGATCGCTAAAATAACTTCCCAGGAAATCTTCATAAACGGTACACTGCTATCGTATAACATAACCGAACCCAGCACAAACGAGATAGTCCCGCCGATGGTGAGCACCCCATAGCTGGGTATTTTTATCTCCAGGACAAATAAAATAATCGCAAGCAAAATCAGCAGAATCCCGGCGTAATTGACCGGCAGGGTGCTCATCGAGTAAAAGAAGAGGATGATGCAAATCCCGCCGACAACTCCCGGAACAATGCTGCCGGGATTATAGATTTCGAACATCAGCCCGTACAGCCCCAGGATAAAGAGGATGTAGGCAATACTGGGGTCGCTGATCACATCCAGGATTTTAAAGCGCAGCGGCATCTCGATCTCGGTAATCTGCGCATGTTGGGTTGCCAGGGCGACGGTGCGTTCGCCCAGTTTAACCTGGCGGCCGTCCAGCAGGATCAGCAGGCTGTCCAGGGATGGGGCGATCAGGTCGATTACATTCTGCTCCAGCGCCTCGCGTGCGGTAATGGAAGCCGCTTCGGTAACCGCTTTTTCGGCCCACTCCACGTTCCGGCCCCGCTCCTCGGCTATACTTTTGATAAAAGCAACCGCATCGTTGGTCGCTTTGTGCATCATGGTGGTGTTGACGCTGTCGGCGCCGGTCATTCCCAGGGAGACCACGCTGGCCGCCCCGATATTGGTTCCCGGGGCCATTACTGCCACGTGGGCGGCCAGGGTGATAAAGGTGCCGGCCGAGGCCGCCTGGGCCCCGGGGGGACTTACGTAGACAATCACGGGAATGCGGCTGCCCAAAATCCCCTTGGTAATCTCGCGCATGGATTTGACCAGGCCGCCGGGGGTGTCCAGTTGGATAATCAGGCAATGCGCCCCGTCCTGCTCGCTTTGGTCGATGGTTTTTCGGATGTATTCCGCGGAAGCGGGGTTGATGACCCCATTGATACGAATCAGGTGGATGGTAGATTGCGCTGGCGCCAGCCCGCACAGGAAGATCAGCCAAGCCAGGCAAAGTATTCTCTTCATCGGGAACTCCTTTGCCGTTTGAACTATGGTACGATGTTTGGCCCCGTTTGTCAAGATGATTTGAATGAAATGGGGCCGGGCGGTTTATTGCTCCTCTAACAAAAGGGCAATCAGCAGCGGCAGCATCATCTCATGATGTCCCACAAAATAGTAGCCTTTCCCGCCGGTGATGGTTGGGCGGAATTTGACATTTTCGCTGGGCCGGTAATGACGAATCATATCAAACACCGCCGTATAAAAACCGTGAGCCGGATATTTGAGGTTGCGAACCACGGTGAGCGCTTTGAGGAACACTTCCGGCATAATCACCGCCGAGCCGATATTCACCACAATACTGCCTTCCCGAAGGGTGGTCAGCGAGCGGGTGAACAATTGAAAATCCAGCAGGGCCTTTTCTCCAAAGGAGGGGCCGTCCAGATTGGGATGCTGGTGGATAATCTCGGTGCCCAGGGCGGGATGGATGGACAGGGGCACATCGTATTCCAGGCAGGCGGCTTGCAAACTCAGGTTCAGATTTTGGGCCTTTTCGGCAATCAGCTTCTCCCCCACTACCTCGCCATATCCTTTTTGATTGCCTTTGTTGGCCGATAAAGCGCTGTTGATGAACTCGGCGGTCTCCGCGGCCATCCCGAACGAGCCGTCCTGCAGGGCTGTAGCCACATCCTCGCTGGTGATCCCCCACATTGCCACCTCTACGTCATGGATCACGCAGGCCCCGTTCATAGCCAGGTGGGTGATCATCCCCCGCTTCAGCAACTCGATGATCAGCGGGCTGATTCCCACTTTGATGACATGGGCGCCCATCATCCAGATAATGGCTTTTTTCCTGGCAATGGCCTGCCGGTAGCGCTGCACAAATTCCCGGAAATCCTCGCCGATGAGGATATTCGGCAGCGCTTCCAGGAATTGCTCCAGGGTGGAATCCCGGTGAAGCGGGCGGGCGAAATCGGCAATACTGACTTTACTATGGCGCCCTTTGATGCTGTAGGTTTTGATTCCTTCGAATGTCATCTTCTTAAAACGGGTCATGATAATCTCCTTTGCTCCTGCTCATTTAATTTGGGAGGGCAAGGGCAGCGGGAGGCCCTCAATTTTTTTCAGTTCGGTGGTAATGGACCCTACCACCACCTTGGACTTCATCAGCACCGGTATTTTGTACTGGTCGTCGGTCAGCCACACCCATAATTTTCCTTTTTGCTTAAAAATGGCTGCTCCCTGCAAACGCGGCTGCACCACAATGCAGCGGAATTTTCCCGCTTTTACCCGAACGGTCTCTTTGCGTTGAATAATTACTTGCAGATCGTAAACTTTTTTATTGTCGTGATTGCTCATGTAGAGCGGTTCGCCGACCTGTAAATCCTGGGTGCGCACATAGTAAAATGCTCCCAGCACATCCATCACGTAGGGGGGCGTTTCCAGATCAAATTTGCTCCGGTTGCGGATTTTCAGCGGTTCGGAACTTTCATAGCGGATCCGCTCGACGTGGGCAATTCCCCGGGCCTGGTCGTAATCCACCAATAAATCAAACTTATACCCGCCCTCCCGGAGGCGCTTGTGAAAACGCCAGGAGAAGAGTCCCTTTTCATCCAGGAAGGTTTCCACCCGGTCGCGCACCTTGTAGAAATTATCAAAAAATTTGGCCGAGCGAGCCGTGGTGACAATGTGGTAGGCCGGAATGGAATCGTTGATCAGCACCGGTTCCTGCACTTCCATGGTAGCCTCTCCGGCGGCAATGAAACCATAGCGGATGGTAAAAGTCAGTTTTTCTCCGGCGGCAAAGGCCCGGTTGGGAACTACACGGTCAATCCGGTATTTGATGGGCGACAGAGTATCCCCACCCACTGCGTCGCCGGAATCTCCATCCGTTTGAAGCAGTGAATCCGAGAAAATTATAGCGTTGCTGTCCGGCTGGTTCGGCAAAGTTTGTGCGGAGAGCAGGAATAAACCGGAACAGGCAATCAGAAGAACCCAGGGGCGGATAAAGAGAAGCAAAGCGATGGCAAACTCCGTTGGTTAAAGTCGTTTTACTCAGCACAATCGGAAAAGTTGAATGAGAAGGTTAATTTAATCAGGGAATGGAAGCAGGAGGAAGGGAAATTTATTTAACGGGTCATGGCCTTGCAGATCAGGACAGCAGTAATGTTTTCAGATCGTTCACCGCCTGGCGCAATTTGGGGTTGTCTGGCAGGAGTTCTTCGATTTTTTTGCAGGAATATATCACCGTGGAATGGTGCAAATTGGAAAAATAGCTGCCGATGGCGGAGAGCGATTCGTTGGTAAGCTCACGGCAGAGGAAAACCGCAATCTTGCGGGCATGGGCAATGCGTTTTTTTCGGGAGATGCCTTTGATCATAGCGGGCTGCACGTCAAAATACTCCCCCACGCTGCGGATGATGTCATCAATCTCCAGACTGCGGCGTTGCGGCAGCGCCGAGTACATCTCCATGCCCTGGGGGTAAAAATCTTCCACAATGCGCTTGACGTCGCGCAGGGACACGCCCCGGCCGGTCAGGGAAATCTGCGCGACAATGCGGGTCAGAATTGCCTGGAGCTGATGGAGATTGTCGCCCAGGGTGTCGGCCAAAAAGCGGATCGTCTCTTCTTCCAGGAAGATGTGGTGCTCGCGCAACTGCCTGCGGATCAAGGTTTCCCGAACCGCGACATCGGAGGGAGGCAGGTCCACACTTAAACCGGTCTGGAACAGGGAAACCAGGCGGGGGTTGAACTTATGCAAATGCCCCGGAGCGACGTTCGAGGTAAGCACCACCTGCGCCCCTTTGTTCACCAGGCGCGAGAGGATGTAGAGCAAGCCCTCCTGGGATTTGGTTTTATTGGAGAGAATCTGGATATCTTCCACGATCAGCAAATCCCGGCTGGTCAGCAGGGCGTTGTAGCGGGTCAGTTTACTCTCCTGCAGCGCTTCGATATAGTCGTGGAGGAACTTCTGGGCGTCGATGACGCCGATGCGGATATCCGGGCGCGATTTCCGCACCTGGTTGGCTAAACCGTGAACCAGGTGAGACTTGCCCGCTCCTGTTCCGCCATAAATAACTAAGGGGTTATAATCGCAGAGATCCGGATTCCTGGAGATATGGCAAACCGCCTTATAGGCAAAATTGTTTTGCGACGAAGAAATATAACCTTCAAGACAGAAAGAGTGATTTAGATCACCATAGACTTCGGAGGGTTTATCGGAGGGGATGCCCGGGGGAGCAAGGGGGGGGTCTGGCTCTTTCAGGGGCTGGGGCAGCTCTGCGTCAACGCTTTCGCTATCCACCAGGAATTCAATCGTTGTCTCCGTCCCAAACACCTGTTTAACGACCTGTTCCAACAAATCTCCGTGGTGCTCTTCCAGCCATTCTGCCACAAACGCAGAGGAGACCTGCAGGAAGAGCATATTCTCAATATGAAAAACCGGCTTAAGGGGGAAAAACCAACTCTCCAGAACCTGGTCCGACAGATGAAGCCGGAGGCGGTTTAAACACTCTTGCCAGCCGTCGCTGGTGTTCTCAACCTGCGACTTTACTAAAACATGATTATCCGTTACAATCTTAAGCGTACCGGCTGAACCGGTGTAAGAGCTTTTTCGGGTCGACTGGGCTGGAAATTCCATAGATGTTGCCGGCAATTCTGACATAGATGTACCATTCCTGTTGCGGTATGCACTATACCACATTCGAGTAATACAAAAACTGATTTGAATAATTGGTCGGTGTCCTTTACCCTCAACCGAGCGGGTTAATTATATAAAAAGAGTAGGCCCTTTTCCAAACGGATGAGAAGAAATTTTACATTTTTTTTGAGTTTCACGTAAAACAGCAATCTTTCTTTCTGATTAACAATCACTTAACACGGATTTTCCCTTTCACGATTATATTTGTTGATTTTTGTTTGGTTTTAAAAAAGAAATATATTATCATTGTCGATTGTCATCGAGGATTGATTTAGGAGGAATAAATATGGCCAAAGTATGTGCGGTATGCGGTAAAAAACCTATGTCAGGAAACAATGTAAGTCATGCAAATAACAGGACCTTACGCCGTTTTAATCCCAACCTGCAGCGAGTTCGGGCAGTGGTAAACGGAGAAACCAAGCGTATTCGGGTTTGCACGAGTTGCATTCAGGCCGGCAAGGTGATGAAAGCTGTGCGCTAACTATCGCAGCAAAATACGAGTCTTAAAAAAGCTCTGCAAAGCCAGACGGTTTGCAGAGCTTTTTTATTGCCCCATTTTATCTTTTTGTGCCTAACAGGTAGACTGTAATAGGGGTTACCTGAAAAAACCTTTCGGGTACAGAATTCACTCCACTTCCCTGTTCCCCGCCATTCAGCCGCTTTAAAACTACATTGCCAGGTAGTAATATTACTCATACTCGACGTAATAGTATGAGGGGTGCAGCACATAATCCCCGAAACCGGTTCGATCAATAAAAACAAACCGCTTGCGCAGGTTGTAATATTGCCATACCACAAAGGGATAGGAGTCCGATTCAAAGGGGTGCCGTTCAATATCGTCCGGAGCGCCAAACTTGATGAAGATACGCCCCCGGTCGGTTAGCCATCCGCTGAGTCCTGTCGCCGAAAAATGCTGATTGGCAAAATTGACCCGGCGATAATATTCATCCATAATCTCATTATCTTCCGTATCCGGATTGGGGTCCTGACGCAGCCAGAAACGCTTAAAGAATGCTTTTTTTGCTTCAAAGTCCGCATTTTGGTAAAACTTGATGGAATCTTCCTGGGCAATGTAGCGCATCTGGCGAATGGCCAAATCCAGGTCCTGCTGGGTATTGGGAGAAAACTGCCAGAAAAAGGCAAAGTTGGCTTTTCTGGATATCCATTGATTGTTCAAATTAATCGCGACTTCAATCTGGTAGCGGTTGCGGTTAAAATAATAGCGGCTCAGCCGTAGAAAGTGTTCTGCAAACCGGTCGACAATCTTGGCATTATATTGGTTCTGCTGTACAACCACACCCCGGTCGTCGCGGATTTTATAGTGAATCTTAAGACTGTCGCCGGGGGATTTTGTGTAGGTGGTAAAATAGGCATAAACATACTTGCCTTCCGTAGAAAAATTATTGCTTAAGGCCGGTACAAAATCAATAATCATTCCGCTGCTGTCTTTGCTGAACCTGGTAAAGAAGAGAATATCGCTGACAAACACCTGGTTCTGCCGGCTGAGTTCCGGTACATAAAATTTACTTTTGCGGCTAAACTGTTTATTGCTGTTCATATCCAGCACCGAAACCGCGGCTTCGTACTCGCCGGGATCAACGTCCAGATCGGTAAAAAACGTATTGGCAATGTCCCGGGAATTGGTCTCCGGGTAGTTGCGGGTAAATATTTCCCGATTGATGGTGCGGTTAAAAACGAAGTCGGTCTCTTTCTGGCTCAGATAGACCTCGGCCTGAATCTCGGCAACATAACCGCTGTCATTGTGCACAAAAGTGAGGTTGTCATTTATCAATTGAATAAACACCCGCACCACGGGGCTCCCGTCGGCGGAATCTACAGTTGAGATTACCCTGGATTCGAAATAAGGCAGGCCCACTTCCCCCGGGCGAATTCCCGGGGCGTACTGAGCAAAACTAATAGATGTAAGCGCCGCAAACACCACGAGCGCTCCGACTAGCCTATGTAGACGCATGGCATCGTTCCTCTATTGTAGCATACAATTCATATTCGCTGGCGTCGGTTACAATCACCGGGAGGAAGTCTCCGGGTTTAACCGGACGGCTGAGATTTTGAATAATAACCTCATTATCAATTTCCGGAGAGTCTCCATGACTGCGGGCAACGGCGGTTAAGCTGGACCAGTCAACCTCATCAATCAAAACGCGGAGAGATTTCCCAAGGTGCGCCAGATTATTCTCTAAAGAAATACTCTGCTGCAGGGCCATGAGTTCCTGATAACGCTCTTCTTTTACAGAATCGCTTAAGTCCGCCATCCGGAAGGCGCTGGTGTTTTCCTCGTGAGAATACTTAAACACGCCCACCCGGTCAAACCGGAATTCTTGGATAAATTGTAAAAGTTCCTGAAAGTCCGCTTCACTCTCACCGGGGTGTCCCACAATAAAGGTGGTGCGCAAGACCACATCGTCAATCCGTTTTCGGGCCCGGTCAAAAATTTCCCGGATGCGTTTGCCGGAGCCGCCCCGCTTCATCACCTTCAGCATGTGATCGCTGATATGCTGCACGGGCATATCCAGGTAGGAAACCACTTTCGCACTGCCGGCCATATAATCGATCAGTTCATCCTGTACCGTGGTCGGGTAAAGATAGTGCAAGCGAATCCATTCCAGCCCCTCGATCTTTTCCAGGTGCTCCAGTAAAGTCACTAACTGTTGCGATCCGTACAAATCCAGTCCGTAAAAGGTAGTATCCTGGGCAATAATGATGATCTCGCGGACGCCTTGCCCGGCCAGGCGCTCCGCTTCGCTCACCACCGCTTCCAGGGAGCGGCTGCGGTGACGGCCGCGCATTAAGGGAATGGCGCAAAAAGCGCATTTATGATTACATCCTTCCGAAATTTTCAGATAGGCGTAGTGAGACGGTGTGGTTAAAAGGCGCTGCTCGTAGAGATGATCGCGATTTTCCGGCGGCTTCAACTCCAGGTGCGAGAGAATTTCGGAAAACGCCTCGACGCCCAAATAGACATCCACACTGGGAATTTCCCGGCGCAATTCCTGGGCGTATCGTTGCGAGAGGCATCCGCATACAATTACTTTTTTATCGGGATTCGCTTTTTTCAACTGCTCCGCTTCCAGGATAGCGTCGACAGATTCCTTTTTGGCTGCATCAATAAACCCACAGGTGTTGATGATCACCACATCCGCCTGTTCCGGGTCGGCTACCATCTCCACCGGATGCTGACCAAGTTGTCCTAATAAAATTTCACTGTCATAAGTATTTTTGGAACACCCCAGCGTAGTGAGGTGGATTCGGGTACGTTTTGGCAAGGTATGATCCGTTTCTATCAATTTAATCTGTTGCGGCTGAGAATACAAAACGAGCGGGCCGTCGCCGGGAATGCTCGCTCGTACAGGCAGAAAATAGCAGATTTTCGTTGAAAATGCTAAGGAAAAAGCAACGGTTTGGATTCCGCTACTCTGTTTGAGAAGAAGCTTCCTGCCGGGCGGCATCCTCGATTAAACTTTCGGCATAAAGCCGGGGATCGAAGCGCTGCAAGTCATCCAGTCCTTCCCCGACGCCGATATATTCTACAGGAACTCCCAGCTGGTGGGTAATTCCGATGACGGCGCCCCCTTTGGCGGTGCCGTCCAGCTTGGTCAGCACAATACCATTCACGCCAACCGTCTCGATAAACTGCCGGGCCTGGTTGAGGGCGTTCTGGCCGGTGGTGCCGTCCAGCACCAATAAGTTTTGATGCGGCGCATCGGGAAAGACTTTCCGGATCACCCGTTGAATTTTCTTCAACTCTTCCATCAGGTTTACCTTGGTGTGCAGGCGGCCGGCGGTATCGACAATGACCACATCGCTGTTGCGCGCCTGGGCAGCCTTCATGGCGTCAAAAACCACCGCGGCCGGGTCCGCCCCGGATTGGTGTTTGATAATCTCCACCCCAACCCAGTCCGCCCAAACCTCCAACTGCTCTATTGCCGCAGCCCGGAAAGTATCCCCGGCAGCTAATAAAACGTTTTTATTTATTGATTTGTAGCGATAGGCCAATTTGGCGATGGTGGTGGTTTTCCCGGTTCCATTCACTCCAATCACTAAGATGATAAACGGCCTGACCGGCAAATTCTCTTCCTCAAATCCGCTGGGGGGGAAGATATTGGCAATCTCATCCCGGAGAATGCCCAGGAGTTGCGAGGCGTCCTCATACTTCTCCTTTTTTACTCTTTTTTTGACGGTCTCGATGATGTGCGCGGCGCCTTGCACCCCCACATCGCCGCTAATCAAAATTTCTTCGATTTCATCTAAGAGTTCGTCGTCAATTTTGCGCTTGGCATGGATTGCATAGCTGATGCGGTTAAAAACCTGGTCCTTAGTCTTGGAGAGTCCTTTTTTAAATTTGGATAAAAATGATTTCATATCTTCCTCAAATTCGTTTAGTCGGTTCGGTTCACCGCACCGGCGCTGATTTTAACAAATAAGAACTGCGCGGCTAACCGGCTTAGCAAGTACACAAAGATTACCGCCCAAACAAACACAATAAAAAGGCTAAAGACAAGCGATTGTGCAGATTCTTGCCAGTGGGACTGCCTTACTAACAGCCACAGAATAAGCAGGGCCAGTTCGCCGCGGGGCAAGGCGCCCAGGCTGAATACCAGCGGAAAATCTTTTCTGCGAAGGAAGGCCAGTCCCGCAAAAACGGCGATGACAATAAAAGCCATCACCATTACTCCGAACTGGAACAGGAATTCCAGGCGGTAATATTCCCAGCGGGCTAACTGACGTCCCAGTTCTACAAAGGGGAACAGGTAGAAAAAGGATAGAAACTGAAAAAGCCGTTGCCGGGAAGCCCCCGCCTGCCGGGGATATACGCTGCGAAACAAAAGCCCCAGCCAGAATCCCAGGATGAGCACGGGAATCTTCATGCTGACCCCGGCGAACAGAAAGAGGCTGAGAAGAGCAATTTTAGCCAGGGCGGCCTGCAAATCTCCCCAGCGCTCTATCAGGGCAATGAAGCGCTGGAAACTGCCCGGCAGCGCGGTTGCCAGGCCAAACAAGAGCAGCAGCGGAAGCAGGATCACCATGGAAATATCCGGATGGAATGTCGCCGTTTGCCCGATGATGAACAGGCTGAGGAGAAAGTATCCCGCCAGCGCCAGCAAATCCAGGCTGATCGCCGCTTCGATGAGAAAGGTGAGCGGTTTTTTCAGACCGCCCGGAGAATCATAGGTGGGACTCATCACCCCGGACAGGTCGATGCTGCAAAAAGCAACTACCATAATCAGTAAAAAAGGTATGTAGAAGGAATTGTTTTCCGGGCCCCCGGGGATGATTAAAAACAGCGCAGCCCACAACACGACAGCAGACAGGATCACAAACACCCCGGCAAAGCCCATAATACGGCCGCTGAAGCGGCGGAAGAATTGGAATTCGAAATTATATCCGAGCTGGGCGGTGAAAAACAGCAACCCCAGGAACGATAACCAGGCAACAGCGTCGTTCCCCCCGGGAGCGGCAATGCGAGCGGCCTGGGGCAACACGTCGCTTAAGGATTGCAACAGCACCGCCAGCGTCATCCCGGCAGCCAAATGCCCCAGAAAGTCGGACAGGCGCACGGAGCGCACCAGGCCAACAAATAGCAGGTCAAGAAGATAGACGAT
This sequence comes from Calditrichota bacterium, assembly GCA_024275555.1. Taxonomy (GTDB): domain Bacteria; phylum Calditrichota; class Calditrichia; order RBG-13-44-9; family J075; genus JAJRYW01. The sequence goes on from JAJRYW010000383.1 coordinate 31,368, forward strand.
AGCCAGGTAAAGAAAGATATCTGAAGTCACTGTGATCATCGATTTTTACCATGGATTTGCAAGATCGACAATTCCCTCCCTGGAGCGTTTCCTTATATACCAAACTACTGGGATGGCTGTTCTTCAGGTTAGTATGAATCCCGCCGGTTATCCCCAGGTTAATTCCCGGGTTCATTCTCAAAGCTTTCACGTTGCTGATCTCGCTAAAACCGCCGGGTCCATCGTTTCTTTGCCAGCCCTGCTGAAAGTAATTCAGGCGAATATCAGTCTCCCCGAAATGAGGGATATTCCAGGTGAAAACGTTCTTTGTAGTAGAAGCGGGTTAAAAAGTACGCCCCGGCAATCAAACCTAAAAAGAGGGGAAACTTAATACAAATCCCCAGGGAAAGAAAGAAGACCCCCATTTTTAGCGCCACAACCACGTGGGGCATTTTATGGGTGAATACAGCGCGAACCAGGAAAATAAGCGCCAGGTGCAGGATGACCATGGCAAACCAGTCTCCCAGGGCAATAGCGCTGAGGCCCCCCAGCAGGTAGAGGAACGCCGCGGCAAATAAAGAAGTGCGCAATCCGTAGCGGGTAGAGATGGTCTGTTTTCCGCTGGCGGCGTCGCCGGAGGCGTCGGGCATGGTGGTTAAAATATAGAGCCCCGTGTTAAAAAACAGGTAGGGGACGGAGGCGATGACCATTTCCGCGCCCGGCCCGCGGATTACCAGCCAGCCGATCACAAAGGCCAGCCAGCCCATCAAGCTGTTGGCAATTAAGCCCCGAATCGGGTAGCTTTTGAAATTATAAGGAGCATAATTATACATAATCCCGGTGATGAGGTTAAAAACAATCACCGCGGCCAAAACCGCCCCGTTCAGCAATGCGGCGCCAAGAATGGAAACACCGATCAAAATAGCGGCTTGCAGATAGCCCTGCTTGCGGGAGATAAATCCTTCTCCAAAAAAAAACAGTTTCCCGTTCTTGCGATCTGTTTCCACATCCTGCAATTGGTTGAGGATAAAGCATCCTCCCATAGCAGCGGCAAAGATCAACATGCTCAGGACAATCTGGGTATCCCACCAGATCAGGCTCCAGCGGCTCCCGGCCCCGCTGTCCGCACCAAAGACGCCCATAGCGCACAGCACCCCGATGAGCAGGGTGGTCCAACCGGGAAAAAATAGAATGGGACGGGTTACATAGAGGTAATCCAGGGCGCGCAGGTAAGCCGGGACGGGCAGCACGGCGCGTCCGACAAGCTTCAGCAGCGGCGGCGCATAGCTTTCCGGCTCGATCACATCTTGACGTTTTGGTGCACCAAACATGGCTGTGTACCGTCTTCTCTTTCGGAGTTTTTGAGGCAGTTACCCGCAACAGGTTCATGGTCGACCAAACCGGGGGAATATTTACCGGGCTTAAAAATTTACCCGCAGGGACAGCCATACGCTGCCGCCGGCGGCGTCCGTGGGCAACACCGTTATGTTCATGGCTTCATCAAACCCAAACAGGTAGGCGTCTACATAGGCGTCCGCCAGGGTAAGCAAATAGGTTACTCCCAGGTACCAGTAGTGGGTGTTGCGGGCGTTGCGGAAATCCCGGTTGCGGGTTTGGTTAAATTTGCGCTGGTTGTCGATAATTCTATACAGCAGATAGCCGTTTACCCCGGCGGCTAATCCGGCCTTCCAATAGGCGTGATTGTAGATCTGCCCCCAGCCCGGAAGCACCGCAGAACGCGCTGCCGCCCCCCAGGGAGATTTCAGGGGCTGATCAGACAAGAGCCGCGCCGTATCGATGCCGGCCGCCTGGGGAGCGGCAAAGCCTCTCCCGGCTTCCCCGGCCCACCCGGTGTTCACCAGCAAAAAGAGCAAAACAATGTTCAGGCAGATCAGGGAGAGTCGCATTGCACCTCAATGTTTGGCATGATTGAGATTATGAATAACCGTAAGCGCCCCGGGAACGATGGAAATATCCAGTTGATGGAGGTCGGTTCCCAGCAGTTCCCCGTCCGCATGGGCCGGAAACCCCTGCTCGGATTCGATGTGGAGGTCCCGGGCCCGGAATGTTTGCACCTGCGGCAGATGGAGGTGTTTGCCGGGAATAGCCTTGGGAAGGTTGACCAGTATCTCCCAGAAACTCAAGGCGTGGAAAATACAAATATCCAATTGCCCGTCGTCAATTTTCGCCCGGGGGGTAAGATGGAACCCGCCGCCCTGGCAGCGCCCGTTGCCGATCGACACCAACAGCACCCTTCCGTCGACATTCACCCCCTCGCCCTGAATTTTTACGGGACGATTCCGGTAGGAGAGCAAGGTGCGCAGCACCGCATAAAAATAGATGAGAAATCCCCGCAGGTGCTTTATTTTCAGGCTCTGAATAACCACATCCGCATCAAAGCCGATTCCCAGTCCGTTGGGGAAAAACTCATCGCCTACTTTGCCTACATCAATCTGCATGGTTTCGCCGCGCCGGATCACATCGATGGCCTGATCGGGATCGGCGGGGATATCAAACATTTTCACAAAATCATTTCCGCTGCCGATGGGAATAAATCCGAGACGGACTTTGCTCTCCGGCAGCACCCCGTTTACCACTTCGTGGATGGTTCCGTCTCCCCCGGCAATCAGCAAAATATGTTCTTTGCCGCAAAGAGTTGCGGCAATTTCCCGGGCGTGGCCGGGATACTCGGTGCGATGCACCGCTGCACCGGGAAAAAACTGCTCCAGCCGGGAAATAATATGGGGCGCCAATTTGCCGGCCTTGCCCCGCCCGGCCACAGGATTCAAAATCAGGTGATATTCCATAATCATCCGCCCGCTATGATTCGCTGGAAGGAATCATGGCGATACAGTCGATTTCCACCAGCACATCTTTGGGGAGGCGGGCCACTTCCACCGTAGAGCGGGCCGGGGCAACGCCGGTAAAATATTCCGCATAGACGGCATTAATACGCCCGAAATCTTCCATATCTTTGATAAAGATGGTGGTTTTGACTACATCATCAAGCGAACAGCCGGCCTCGGCCAGCACCGCGGAGAGATTTTTCATTACCAGGTGGGTTTGCTCTTCCACCGTTCCCCGGATCACCTCATTGTCAGCCGGATCGATGGCAATCTGCCCGGCGGTAAAGACCCAGTTGCCGGCAATAATCGCCTGATTGTAGGGGCCCACCGGGGCGGGAGCACGTTTGGTTTGAACAGCACGTTTCATAATCGCAACCTCCTTCCAAAAAGTTATTGCCGTAAGACATCCAGTGGTCCGCGACCTTCCCGGATCACTTCAATTTCGTTGTCTAAAATTCGCACCACGGTAGATTCGCGGAACTCCGGAAGCGGCCCGGCGTCCAGGAGCAGCGCCGCAGCCTCTTCAATATCCGGGTCTAAACTCATCTCCCCGTACATCCCCATCTGCTCCTCCATCACAACGGAACTGTTCAAAATGGGATGTCCCAACTGTTCCACCAGTTGCCGGCAAACCAGCGCCTCGGGAATACGCACCCCGATTTCCATGCGCCGGGAGAGCATCAGCCGGGCAATTTCTTTCCGGGCCTGTAAGACAACTGTGAACGGCCCCGGAAAACAGCGTTTCAGCACCCGGAAGGCGAAATTGGAAATATAGGTGTATTCCGCCGCCTGCCGGATCGAACCGCAGATCAAACTCATCGGCTCGAACTTACTCTTGCCTTTCAAGCGGTAGAGTTGTTCGATGGCTTTTTTCTGGTAAATGCTGCATCCGATCCCATAGAGCGTATCGGTGGGGTAAACAACCAACTCCCCTTTTTCCAGGGCCGCCACAGCAGCCTGGATAGTACGCACATGGGGGTTTTCCAGATGAATTGAAATGCGTTCCATTGCCATTTCCTGAACTGAGGATGAAAATTTGCCGGGCCCGATGGCGCCTTCTTACACAGCATTTTTTACTTCAACCGGATACAAGCCCGAACAGATAAAAGGAAAAAGTAAGCCTCCGGAGGCATTTTTACAAATAAAAAAAAGCGAGGGAAGTCTTAACCTGCTTATCCGCCGAGGGAGCCGCGCTGTTTATAGTTGCGAAAGCAGGGTATCCAGGTAGTGGCTTAACTGCAATTCCTTGCTGCCAATCATCAACATGGTGGATTGGGGCTCCAGGTGGGCGGCGAGCAGTTCCGGGAGATCCCCGGGGGTTTTACAGCGGACCAGCGTCTTTTTGTTTTTGTTCATACGCTTGATGCCGTCGACGATCCAGGCGGCTTTCTCGCCCACCGAGACAACCGTATCGATGGGCAGGGCGGCAATATAGTAGCCCATCTTCAAGTGGGCCTCTTTTACCTTGGGCCCGGGATTGCTCAAATCGCCGATCACCAATATCACCTTCTTCGAAAACGGTTTGAACTGGCAAAGCGACTCGCACGCTTTGGTCGCCGAATTGACGGTGGCGTCGTAGGTATGATCGAGAATATTGACGTCCTTTTTCCGCACCAAATTCCCGCGATGCTCCATTACCCGAAAGCGATTTTGCAGGGCGTCCTGAATTTCATCGAATTCCACCCCCAACACCCGCGCCACAGAAATGGCCGTAAGAGCGTTGTAAATAGAGGCCGAACTATAAATCGGCATATGAAAGGGGTAAAAGCCGTTCACCTGAAAACTGATCCCGTCCGGCCCTAAATATTCGATTTGGTTGGCGTAAAAATGGGCATTCTTGTTCAGACCGAATTTAATGATCTTATGGGTCGTGGCGTGGCGGCCCATGGCGCTGACCAGGTCGTCATCGATATTCAGCACCGCGCAACCGTCTTCGGGCAGGTTGCGGATCAGCTCTATTTTGGCGTCGGCAATGAGATATTTATCCCCGTTTGAGGCCAGGTGTGCTTCGCCGATATTGGTGATCACCCCGATATTGGGCTCGGCCACCTCCACCGCCCACTGGAACTGTTTGGGATCGACGATCCCCAACTCCAGAATAGCCAGTTGATGAGATTCGCGGAGGTTTAACAGGGTGGAAGTAACCCCGGACGTGCTGGAACAATCCGGAGGGGTTTCCAAAATATTGAAACGCTGTGCCAGAATAGCGGTCAGCATCCGCTTGGTGGTTGTTTTACCCTCGCTGCCGGCGATGCCGATGACCGGGATATCATACTGGCGGCGGTTGGAGCGGATTTTGCGCAGGTTAAGGCGTATATATTCTTCGGCGTCCCGCTCCGGCAAGAGCGATATTTCTTCCGAATACAGCTTTTCAGTATTTTGTTTTTTATCATCAGTCATACGGCTGCACCGTTATCGGTCAAAGAAATGGACATCCGGCAAATAATCAATCCGGCCGTGATAAAAAAGATACTCGAAATAGAGCCTCATCCCCTCCCAATGGGCCGGCGCCGGTTCCAGGCCAAATCCGTTTTGCAATCGCTCCAGGTAGTAGACCCAGTTAAGCGTTCCTTTTTGCTGCTCTGCATGGGTGCGGGCAATTCGATTCAGATTATGGACGCCCAGGGAGCGGGCCAGCCGCAACTGCTCCAGGGGCAGAGCGCCGCTGTTTTCCCGGGGCGCGGCCAGCAGGTAGTGAAAGAAAGCCGAGTCGGTTTTTTCCCACCACAACTCACAGAGGTCCAGCAAATTGTCCAGTTTTGCGGCGGCAACCAGGGCCGGTTCTCCGCTCAACAGCACTCCCGGGTACTTTTCCAACACCTTTTCCGGCTCAGAGAGTGTCTCCAAGATTTGCCATTCCAAATCCAACTCGTAATTTTCCCGGAAGAGAATCCCGGCCAGGGATTGATACAGTTGGGAATCCGGCCAGACAGCTACCTGGTCGAAGCGGGTCAGGTTTTCCCGAAACAGCAAACCGGCCCATCCGCACGGCCCGGCCGATAAAACGGCCGTATCCGGGCAGAGACTCAATTGAACACTATTGCGGGCATATTGCAGGGGAGTAATAAATCCTGCATCCAGTTCTCCGTGCAGTAATCCCTGCAAGGTTTCCCGGGAAGGCTGCATGACCAGATCAAACGAGTGTTCCAGCAACCCTTCCCGGAGGGCAAACAAGAGCGGTTTTTGGATCAGATTGTATTCAGCGCCTAATTTAAACTGTTTTTTCATCGTATTTCAGAATGGCCTCATCCCTCGTTTGCCGGCAGATAAAGGTAGCAGGCCGTGCCCCGGTCAACTTCGCTCTCAAAGTGGATGATGCCCTCATTCTCTTTCACAATTTGATAGACAATGGACAACCCCAGTCCGGTGCCGAATGTTTTAGTAGTAAAGAAGGGGTTAAAAATATGTTTCAAATTTTCTTCGGAAATTCCACAGCCATTATCCTGGATCAGGACTTCAACATAATCACGATTTTGCCCCAGCGCAAGCACCGGGGCCGGGACTTTCGCGCCGTCTTCCTGGCAGAAGATGGGCTGGATTTGTATTTTGATCTCCCCGCCCTCCCGAATCGACTCGATACTGTTCAAAAGCAGGTTTACCAGCACTTGCTGAATCTGGGCCGGGTCGACAAATACTTCCGGCAAATCCGGGTGCAAAGATTGGATTAACTGGATATTTTGTTCTTTAAACTTTTGGCGCACCAGGCTAATTACTTCCCGCAGCACAATTTCGATGTGTCCCGGGCGGCGATTGGGTTTTGGGGGTTTGGCGTAAGAGAACAGGGTGCGCAGCAGGTCGTCCAGGCGGTTGACCAGGCGGATGATCCGCTGCACATATTCGCTGCGGGGATCATCGGGGCCCAATTCCTCTTCAAACGTCTGTGCCATAGCTTTGATGCCCGCCAGCGGATTGCGGATTTCATGGGCGATTCCCGAGGCCATCACCCCTAAGGAAGCCAGGCGGTCTACCCGGCGCATTTCTTCCTGCACCTCTTTGGTGTAGGTGATATCCTTCAGCGAGACGATTAAACCGCTCTCCTGGTTCATCTTGTCGGCATAGGGCTGCACAGTAAAACCGATAAGCGTTTTCTGGCCGTCAGGCGCTTCCAGGGTCAGCTCGGCCCGGTCCGCTTCCCGGATCCCCTCCTGAGAAGCGGCCAGGATCATTTTCACATTGTCCTCAGACATCAACTGAGACAACGGCTGATAAAGCGCCTCGGCAGGATCAACGTTGAGCAGCTTGGCGCAGTTTTCATTTATATAGCGGATCTTATGATCATCGCTGACCACCATAATCCCAAAATTCAGTTGATTGATCACCTGGTCCAGAAACTCAAAATAGAACTGCCAGATCGGGTTATCCTTGCTTTTTTTAACCGCCCGGCGGAGATGGGCCAGGTAAAAAGAATGCACAATAAAATGGGAGAAATTCTGTACCAGCAGAAAATGAAAATCGGTAAACTGTTCCTGGTCGGACTTGAGCACACACAGCACGTAGCGGCAGCGCTCCTGCAGCAGCACCGGGTAAATAATTACGGCGCGAACATTGACATTCAGCAGCGCTTTGACGTGGGTGACCAGGGGGTTGTCCGGGGAAATCCGGTTCAGCACGGTGGGTTCTTTTAAGCGCACCGCTTTCTGGAGCGGGGGAATCCCATTGGTAGCCATCGTCCCACCGGATTCGGCAAAGTGGGTGGGCTGGGAGCCCATCAGGCGCAGGGTGTCGCTGTCCTCAACCTCAAAGAGCAAGGTGTAATGGGATTTGCAAAGTCTCTGCAGCGCCTCCAGCAGGGTTTCCAGAAAAGCCGGCCGGGGCAGATCAAACAAGATCCGGTGCAGTTTCTGATTGATATCGTCCAGTTGCCGTAAGGCGCTAACCGGGGAAATGGGGTGCAGTAAGCCCGGCTCCTCCCGGGGCGGCGGCTCTTTTTGGCGAAGCAAATTTTTTACCCGCACCTGGGCGTCCAGCCGGTCAAACGGGACGGTCAGGTAATCATCCACACCCAGGTCGACTAAGCGGTAGCGCAGCCGGGGCGGGGTTTCCTTGACCAGGGCCAACACGGGAATGCTGCGATCCACTTCCCGGTGTTGCAGGAAGGAGAACCGGCCAAATTCCTTCTCGCGGTAGGGAATGGTATCCAGCACAATGAGAGCGGCGGCGTTAAGCAAGGTGGGATGGGCGCGGGCCTCATCAATAAACAGGAATTGAAAAGAATAGCCGCTTGACGACAACGCGCTTTGAAAATAGTTGAAGTTTACTTCTTCCCGGCCCAACAATAGGATGTGTGCTGTCAAACGGTCGACTCCTCTGCTAACTATCTTGAGAATATCGACTTAAACTTTTCATAATCCAGAATGATAATTTTTCCTTTTTCTTTTTTCAGGTATCCCTGCACCATCAGCGATTTAATTACCCGGGAAATAGTTTCCCGGCTGGTGCCGGCCATGTTGGCCAGGTCCTGTTGGAGCGGCAACTCGGAGATTTCCACCTGCCCCCGGCGGAACAGCCCGGAATCTTCGGCAATGCGCAGCAGGGTGCTGGCGACCCGCCCGGTGGCGTCCTGCAACGAGAGGGATTTGATGTGTTCGTCGCTTTTGCGAATCCGCTGGGCAAGTTCTTTGAGCAGATTGATGGCGATCTGGGGGTAATCCCGCAGCATCTGCAGAAAATTTTCCCGGCGGATCACCATCAGTTCGGCTTCCTCGATGGCGGTGACATTGGCCGAGCGGGTTTGCCCGTCCAACAGCGACATCTCGCCGAAGAAATCGCCTTCGCTGAGGATGGAGAGAATCACCTCCCGGCCGTCATCGGAGATGCGGGAAATCTTTACCCGGCCGCTGAGAATGACAAACATGGTGGAACCGATTTCTTCCTCGATCAGGATCAAATTATCTTTATGGTACCGCTGCTTGCTGGCTACTTGTGAGATTTTTTCCAAATCCTTTTCGCTCAACTCAGAGAAAAGCGGAATTCCCTTTAATACCTGTACATTCATAAAACACCCCATTTAGTATTGAATAATGTAGCCTTCTATATGAAGTTGGTTTTTTAGTTCTTTTTTGGCCTGCTCGGCTTCGTTCCGGCTGGCATAGCCGCCGACGACGACCACATAGAACCGTTCACTGCCGCGCGATTTTTCCAGCACCACCGCGTTGGGATATTTCTCCTGATAACGTTTCTTTTCTTTTTCCGCGCCGCTCTTTAACCGGAAGGCGCCTAACTGCACCCCAAAGTATGCGGCTGATCGGTTATTCGGCGGCGGGGGCGGCGCAGAACTGCTACGCCGGTCCGATTTCAAGGCGGCCAGGCTCCGGAAAAACGGCTCATCCTCGACAATGCGCCGGGCGGTCTCATAGTAGCCCTGGGCTGCGTAGTATTGGGAGATTCGTTCGCGAATAATCCGCCGGAGCTGTTCATTGGAACTCTGCCGGTAGGCGGCAAACATGCGCGGCACGGCCAGGTCGGCCTCCGGCTCCAGGGCGGCCAGGAGAAAGGCTTGCCAATCCGGGGAAACAATCAACCCCTCTTTAACCAGCTCTTCTAACTCCACCCAATTTTGCTCCCGGTAGAGCTTTGCTAAGTCCTCTTCCTGCCCGATCAGGGAGGCGCCGATTCCAAAGATCAGGACGAAACACAGCGGTGTTATAAATCGAATGAACATAAGCTTTGGCATCCCGGGCATAGCCATAGAGGCGTTTTGCTGCGATATTGACAAACCCTACATTGATAGGTGCGCTCTGCGCCCCGGTTATTGTGATTCAAATTCGCCATCAGTTGATGGGCGGCCTGTTTGTATTGTCCTTTGCTAAACAGTACCGCAGCCTTTTTAATTACCACTGCCGGGGCGGGTCGCTCCTGGTCCTCCTCAATATGATTCAACACTTCCAGGGCCCGATCATGTTCGCCTTTTTTGTGGTAAATTTCTGCTAAGGCCAGCCCGGCGGCCAGGCGGTTTTGTTTATTGCTCAACATTTCCTGGTAGAGATTCTCCGCTTCGGCAAACTGCCCCAGTTCGAACCAGGCTTTTTCCAGTTCCGGAAATATGATATGGGCCTTCTCCGGCAGGTTCTGACAGAATTTTTTCCACGCCTCGACTGCATCATTCAAACGAGATTCTTTTAAATACGATTGCCCCAGGTAGTAATAGGCGGCTTCACAGCGGGGGTCTTTTTTCAGCGCGTCTTTAAATTTAATTCTGGCCTCTTTCCCTTTGCCTGCCTCTTGCAATTCCAGGCCCTGGAAAACCAGGTAGAGCGCCCGCCGCTTTTGGAACGGCTCTGATAAGGAACGCTGGTATTTGCCGGCAATTTCTTCTGCCGCGGCCCACTCGCGACGCGCTTCCAAAATTTCCAGCATGGTTTCCACCACCCAGGATTCCACCTTGGGCTGGAGTTCCAATATCTTTTTGGCAACTTCCAGGCCCTTGGATTTGTGCTCGGATTGCTTATAGTCGCGCAGCAGGCTTTTCAGGATTTTCAGCCGGTCGGTTTTGCTCAGACCTTCCCGCAGGGTTAGATCGCGGTGAATACGGATGGCATTGCTGATCATCCCCTTTTTGCGGAGTAGATCGCCCAGTCGTAAATAAGGCGCAATTTTTTCACTGTCGTAGCGGATGGCATCTTTAAATTTTTGAATAGCCAATCCTTCATTCCCCTCGACCAGGTATTCCAGGGCCTCCAGGTAAATATCGCTGCCGGTTTGCTGCTGCTTTTTTTTCTGAAGCGAAAACCAGATCACCCCGCCCACCGCCAGGGCAACGAGTAAAGCCAGTATAATCTCAAAAAGAGGGCTCTCAACCATGCTGTGATCAGTCCGTTATGTGTTTGTGTGAGGCTCCGGTTGCGCCGCCGGTGCATCAAGTTGGGGCATCTCCTCATCCGGGATGTCATCGATAGATACGTTACGCAAGTTTTCCAATTCCCGTAACAACTGCTGGTTTTTATTTCGCAAGTCCTTGATCTCGGCCCGGGCCTGTATTACCGAAAGCGCCATAAAAACAGCCCCGATCACCGCTCCCACAGTCAGGGTAACCAGAATCACCACTAAAAGGTTTACATTCAAAAAACTGGTGCGAAAGATTTGAATGTCCACGTATTGCCCGCTATTTTGGGTAAGTATCCACAGGGCCAAAATAAAAATGGCAATTTTTAGCAGGTTCAAAAATATTTTCATAAAGACTCCGAAATACAGGTTAATAAATTTAATAAAAATAAGGCAAAAACGCCTGAAAATCAAAGGCATTTTTTTGGCGGAATCGAGCCCCGGACAGATTCATCTCCCCGCCCAGTTTCTTCCGCCTTAATTCTTAACACAATCCGAATATTTTAGAAATGCGCCCCAATATACAACCATACGGCGGACAGGAAAATTAAGAATTCATTTTTATCCGAAGAGAAGCGGCTTATTTTTACTTCTCACAGAGGAGGATTCCATGGACCGCCAGGCCTTAAGCAACAGTTCCGAAAAATTTTCCAAAAGCCTCCGTTCGCAATGGCAGATGGTCTTCCTGATCGGCTTGCTGCCGTATTTACTCTCTTTGCTGCATTTTTTTATGAGCCGTCCCGCTCTGAAGACTTCCATGCTCCCCTACCTCGACAACCTGGATATCATCAGTTTTATAATTGCCATGGGGGTTGCCGTAGTAATCTTGAATTTAAAACGGATTTATTTCTCCCGCCGGTTTATCCGTCGCACCTGCGAGGCCCATGTTCTGCGGGAGAGCGCTCATAATGCAGAGACGGCCATCGAGGAGATTTTCTCAATCCTGCGCAAGAAAATGTTGCTGGTGTGGATGTTAGGCGCTGTCCTGATCCTGGAAGGAGTGTTTTTCTACTGGCTGACCTATGCCAGCGGAAATATGAATGTCTACTTTATGATCGGGGCGTTTTCGCTGCTGATCAATTACCCCAGGAAGGAATTGTTCGAGGATATTCCCTGGTACGTGGTCGAGTCGCTTAAAGCCGCTCAGTCTCAGAAAACCGGGTAATCAAGGCATCCAGGGCGCGCCAGCCCAACAAGACACATTTTACCCGCACAGGGTAATTCAAAACCTCCCGAAACACTGCGAAGCTTCCCGGTAGCGTCCGGGCCGCCCCTGATGACACGCCGTTGCCAAATACCGACATAATCGTGTCAATCAATTTGCGGATGTCCTCAACCGATTTGCCCGCGGCCATGTCAGTCATCATGGAAGCCGAGGCCAGGCAGAGCGCGCACCCGCGCCCCTCAAAACGGATATCCTGTAGCTGCGCATTCTCCCCGATTCGGGCGGTCAGCCGTATCTCATCTCCGCAAATGGGGTTTGCCTCTTCCGCCTGATGGGTGTATTCCTCCAGCCGTCCGTAATTGCGCGGATGCCTGGAGTGCTCCAGAATCAAGTCCTGATACAACTTTTGCGGGTTTTTCATAAGCGGCGAATAATCCCTCTAAAGAAAAACCCCGCCGGATGACGACGGGGTTTTAAATTGGCAGCCTTATTAACCGTTGAAGCGGGGAATTTTAGACCCGCAGGAACGGGCGTGAACCACCTGGGCGTAGTGCTCCGGCGGCACCGACGGCCCGGCCGCCGAGCAGTGCTGATCGAAGGCTTCTTTCAACGCCGCCGCAATTTCCTCCGGCGAATGTCCCTCGATCATATGGCGGTGCATCATACCGACGACCTGGCCATTTTTAAACAAGGCCATGGCCGGCGAGGAGGGCGGAAACATGGGCAGATACTTTTCCCGCAGGTGCGCCAGCGCCGCTTTATCCTGTCCGGCAAACACAGTTACCAGGCGATCGGGAATCACTGAGTGCTGTAACGCTTCGCAGACCCCGGGACGGGCGCTGCCGGCCGCACAACCGCACACGGAGTTGATCATCAGCAGCACAATCTTGTCGTCTTTAACATCAATCGCCTGATCCACCTCCCCGGGAGTACTGAGTTCCTGAAAGCCGACAGCAATTAATTCATCGCGCATGGGTTGCACCGCGGCCGGATCGTAATTGGGTTGCATCAAATTTGTATTGTTCATCGGTAGTCCTCTGTGTTTCGTAATAGATTATTAATTGTGTTGCTTACTTAAAAATCGTTCACCACAACCGCAGCAGCAATTTTATAACAGGCCTAATTCCAGACGGGCTGCTTCGGTCATCATCTCCATATTCCAGGGAGGGTCCCAAACCAATTCCACATTTGCCTCGGTAATTCCGGGAACTTTGGCCACCCGGTTCTGCACTTCCGGGGGCAACGAGCCGGCCACCGGGCAGGCCGGGGAGGTCAGGGTCATTTTGATAAAAGCCCGATTCTGATCATCTACATGAATGTCATAAATTAAACCCAGTTCGTAAATATCCACCGGAATCTCAGGATCGTAGCAGGTTTTTATTGCTTTGACGATTTCCTCTTTCAGTTTTTCTTTATCGGAATACTCGCTCATGCTTTGTTCCTCTGTTATCATTGGTTATTGAGACGTGAATTAGTTTCCGAAAAAATGCAATGTATTTGTCTAGTTGCCTTCATGCAATAGTAATGCCCCCCTTAATCCTTCCCGGCTGGCCGGGAGGGAAACCGGCCTCCCTCCCCGATTTCGGGGAGGGCTGGGGTGGGGAAATTTCATGGGAAACTCGTTCATCACATTCAAACAATTTCATTTTCATACTAATTCACAGGTCTATAACATACTTTTATTCTGTGGAGACCACCCGGTCTTTATCTTCCAGGGCTGCTTTTACGGTATGCCAGGGCAGTCCGGCGCATTTAATGCGGGAAGGAAATTCCCGCACCCCGGCCAGCACAGCCAATTTGCCCATTTTGGACAGGTCGACCGGTTTGGAGAGGTCCGAGGTGATCATTTGCTGAAACTCTGCAAAAAGCTTTTCTGCCTCCTCTAAAGTTTTCCCTTTCAGAAGCGTGGTCATCATCGATGCAGATGCTTTGGAAATGGCGCAGCCGGAGCCCTCGAAGCGGATATCCTTAATCACGCCGTCCTCGACCTGCAAATAGACGTGAATCCGGTCGCCGCAGAGGGGGTTGTAGCCTTCCGAGTCATGGTTGCATTTCTCTAATTTTCCAAAATTTTTGGGATCTTTGTTATGATCCAGAATCACTTGCTGGTACAGTTCGCGTAAGTCGTTATCCATTATCCAAACACCTTCACAATTTCGTGTAGTGATTCCACAAGGGTATCAAATTCTTCTTTTTTATTATACATGGCAATCGATGCCCGCGAGGTGGAGGGGATTCCGAAGCGATCCATGACCGGCTGGGTGCAATGGTGCCCGGCGCGGATGGCCACGCCGTTGCGATCCACCCAGGTGCCCACATCATGGGGGTGGATACCCTCCAGCAGGAAGGAGATCACCCCGGCTTTTTGGGGCGCTGTGCCGATAAAGCGGATTCCGGGCACCTCACTTAACGCCTCGGTTCCATAGTCTAACAGCTCCTGCTCATAAGCATTGACAGCCTCCCGCCCCACCTTTTCCACGTAGTCCAGGGCGCTGGCCAGGCCAATCACCCCGGCAATATTGGGCGTTCCGGCTTCAAAACGATGGGGAAGCTCGCTATAAGTGGTTTTTTCGAAAGAGACCGAGCGAATCATATCTCCCCCGCCCCGGTAGGGGGGCATTTTTTCCAGAAGCGATTCTTTGGCGTAGAGCACCCCCACCCCGGTGGGGCCAAAAATTTTATGGCCGGAGAAGGCCAGGAAATCGCAATCCAACTCC
>JAJRYW010000017.1 GCA_024275555.1 Calditrichota bacterium
CTTGCGACGGTTAAAGAAGGGGAAATCCAGCTTCATGTGGACCTGGCCGGCGAGATAAAAATCGATCCGGATCGCCTGGCGCATATTGTGCCGCGATTCCCCGGTATCGTCAAAGAGGTGCGGAAAAAGATCGGCGACAAAGTCAAAAAGGGCGAAGTCCTGGCGGTTATCGAAAGCAACGAAAGCCTTACTCCCTACGAAGTTATTTCTCTTATTAACGGAACCGTCATCGAAATGCACCTGACCCGCGGCGAGGTGATCAATGATCAGAGCCATGATATTGTGGTGGCCGATCTCAGCTACGTGTGGGCCGATTTGAGCGTTTATCAGAAGGATTTGCTGCACATTGCCGTTGGGCAGAGTGTGGCCATTTCGGCCGGCCCCCAGGAGGCTGCCGGTAAAATCTCCTACATCAGCCCGATTGTGGATGAAGCCACCCGCACAGCCATTGCCCGGGTGGTGTTGCCCAACCCGGATGGAAACTGGCGTCCCGGCATGTTTGTGAACGGCCAGGTCTTAACCGAATCGGTTATTGTTGATGTTGCGGTTCCCAAAACCGCATTGGTTACTTATGAAGAACAGACCGTGGTTTTTGTGAAAACAAAAGATGGTTTTAAACCCCAGCCGGTAAATGTGGGGCGTTCCAATCGCACAGCGGTAGAAATTGTTACCGGTCTCCAGCCCGGGCAAAAATATGTTGCCGAAGGGGGATTTACATTGAAAGCGGAATTACAAAAAGAATCGTTTGGCGGCGGCCACGGACACTAAAGAGGATATGAAACCATGCAAAAAACTATAGATTTTGTATTGAAAAACCGCCTGCTGCTGCTGGTATTGGGAGCATTAGTCATGGCCGGCGGATATTTTAGTTATCAAAATTTACCTATTGATGCTTTTCCGGATGTTTCCCCGAATTTAGTGCAGGTGTTCACCGAAACGGAAGGTCTGGCCCCGGAAGAGGTCGAAAAATATGTGACCTACCCGGTCGAAGTAGCAATGAACGGCTTACCAAATTTAGAAAAAATACGCTCGGTATCAAATTTCGGGCTGTCGGTAGTAAATGTTTATTTTAAAGACGGTACAGACATTTATTTTGCCCGCCAGTTGGTCAATGAGCGCCTCCAGGAAGCCCGGGAGCAGATTCCCGAAGGATTTGGCGATCCGCGGATGGGGCCCATTTCCACCGGGATGGGGTTGATTCTTTTCTATTACTTGGAAGACACCACCGGCCAATACTCCTTGCAGGAGCTGCGCACCATCCAGGATTGGCTGGTTAAATTTCAACTGCAAACGGTGCCCGGGGTGACCGAGGTGCTGGGGATCGGCGGTTGGGAAAAGCAATATCATGTTGTGCTGGACCCCAACGCTTTGTTACGCTACGGGGTAACCGTCAACGAGGTGGTCGACGAGATCAAGTCCAACAACCTCAACGTCGGCGCCCAGTTTATCGAGAAAAATGCCGAAGAGTTTATTGTCCGCTCGGTAGGGCTGGCCTCCAACATCGAAGACTTGAAGAATATTATTGTCAAGGCTAATGACGGCATTCCCATTTATCTGAAACAACTGGCGGATATCGGTGTCGGCGGGGCCATCCGCCGGGGGGTGCAAACCCATAACGGAGTATCTGAGATCGTTTCCGGCATGGTGGTAAAGCTGTTCGGGGCCAACTCGTCCACGGTCATCGGGCAAGTTGAAGAAAAAATGCGCGAAATCAACAATATTCTTCCCGAGGGGGTGCGAATTGTTCCTTATTATGAACAAAAAACTCTCGTAGAAGCCTGTGTCAGCACGGTTACCGATGCCCTTTTGCAGGGCATTATTTTGGTGGCCCTGGTGCTTCTGCTGTTCATGGGATCATTCCGCCCCAGCCTGGTGGTGGCCATTTCCATTCCGTTTTCCATCCTGTTTGCCATCACCGGAATGAGCTACTTCGGCATTTCCGCCAACCTGATGTCCTTCGGCGGGTTGGCAATTGCTATTGGAATGATGGTTGACGGAACCATCGTCATGGTGGAGAATGTCGACCGGATGCTGCGCGAGTCCGATCCGGATGAACCGCGCATCCATGTGGTGGCCCGGGCCTGCAAAGAGGTGGTGCGCCCGATTTTATTTGCCATAACCATCATCATTGTGGTGTTCCTGCCGCTGTTTACCCTCCAGGGCGTGGAAGGCAAAACCTTCCGGCCGCTGGCCTATTCCGTTGCGCTGGCAATGTTAGGCTCTTTAATTTTTGCAATTCTGATCGCACCGGTGCTCTCGAATTTGCTGATGCGCAAGCCCTCATCCAAAAAATCCGCAAACAACTCCGGCGGGGAAAATTTCCTGGTGCGGTTCCTGATAAAAATTTACCGTCCCATGGTGAGTTTCTTTGTCAAAAAACGCGGGTATGCGATTGCCCTGGTGGGACTGCTGGTGCTGATCGGCCTGGTTATTTTTCCGCGCCTTGGCTCGGAATTTACCCCGACTCTTCAGGAAGGCACCATTGTTCTCCGCCTGACCATGGCCCCCTCCATTTCCTTAAAGGAAAGCACTCGTTTAACTCAGATTGTGGAGCGGCGGGTGATGCACGTTCCCGAGGTAATCGGCGCGGTTACTCGCATCGGCCGCGGCGAGGTGGGCGCCCATACCGATCCGATCAACAGCGCCGAAATGTATATTTTACTGAAGCCAAAGGATCAGTGGCGCTCTGCGCGCACCCAGGCGGATATTGAAAAAATTATCCGCGACGAAGTGGGAGAAGTACCAGGAATATTGACCAACTTTACCCAGCCGATTCAGATGACCGTCGATGAATTGCTGGAAGGAGTGCGCGCCGAACTGGCCATAAAGCTCTTTGGCGATGACCTGGAGGTGCTTAAAGAAAAGGCGGATGAAATTGTCGCGGTTATTATGGATGTACGCGGCGCCGCCGATGTGCAGGCAGACCAGGTCAGCGGCACCCCGCAGTTGCTCATCAATGTTAACCGTCACGCCATCGCCCGCTATGGAATCAATATCTCCGATGTGCAGCAGGTTATCCGGGCAGCCGTGGGCGGCGAAACTGCCGGACAGATCTTTGAGGGCATTCGCCGTTTCGATATCCTGGTCCGTTTTACAGAAGAAGCCCGCAATACCCCGGAAGCCATCAAAGAGATTCTTATTCCCGCTCCCAACGGAACCAACGTACCCCTGTCGCAATTGGCAGATATCGAAGAAATGATTGGCCCCCGCCAGATTACCCGCGAGAACAACAGCCGCTTCATCACTATCCAGTGTAACGTCATCGGCCGGGATATCGGCTCTTTTGTTGCCGAAGGACAGAAGGTGATCGAAGAACAGGTGCAGCTGCCCACCGGTTACCTGGTCACCTGGGGCGGGCAGTTCCGTTTGCAGCAGGAAGCCAACAAGCGTCTGGCAATTGTTATCCCGATAACCTTGCTGATTATATTTTTGCTGCTGTTTTCCAGCTTCAACTCGCTAAAGAACACCTTGCTGATTCTGTTCAACATTCCCCTGGCCCTGGTTGGAGGAGTGGTGGGTTTGTGGCTTACCGGGCAAAATCTCTCTGTACCTGCTTCCGTCGGATTCATTGCTTTGTTTGGTATTGCTATGGAAAACGGAATGGTGTTGGTAACTTACCTTAACCAGCTTCTGAAAGACGGGATTCCCCTGGATGAAGCTTCTGTGCAGGGCGCTTTGCTGAGGCTGCGGCCGGTGTTGATGACAGCCGTGACTACCGCCCTGGGCTTGATTCCCCTGCTGCTTTCACACGGCACCGGCAGCGAAGTGCAGCGGCCGCTGGCAACTGTGGTGATCGGTGGATTGGTAACCTCGACTATTTTAACAATGCTGGTCATTCCGGCAATTTATAAATGGTTCTCGATTAATGTGAAATCGGAAATAAGCGTCAGATAGTTCTGCCGCTGCTTGCTTAGAGTAATAAAAAAATCGAGATACAGGGATGGACTTCCCCGTCCCTGTATCCGATAATCTTGAAAAAAAACAAGTTTCGAAAAAGGAGTACTAAAATGAAGCACATTATCGCCTACATTAAGCCGCATAAGTTAAGCCTGGTTACGCTTGCCTTGCATAAAGTAGATGGATTAACCGGTATGACAGTTCTGGATGTTCGCGGCTTCGGTCGCACCAAAGCCAAAGATGCACCCCACCGGATTGTTGAAGATTTGGTCGATTACGTTCCACATGTAAAAATCGAGGTCTTTTGCCTGGATGAATTGGTGGAAGACATTATCAGCACCATACAAGCCAAAGCCCATACAGGATTGCCCGGCGATGGTAAAATTTATATTACCGATTGCTATGACGCCATTCGCATCAGCAGCGGAGAGCGGGGCGATGTAGCCGTTTAATCAGTTGAGCAGGAGAAACCCCCTATGCAAAAACCAAAGTTAGCCATACTCGTTCTGGGAACAGTATTTATACTCTGGACCGGTTATTATTTTTTCAATTCGCTGTCAGTTCCCGAGCATGTGCACTCCCGGGATGACGTACCGCAGCAAAGCGGGGCTGCCGGGCAACCCTCGCCGGAAATGATCCAGGCCCTGGAAGCCCGGCTGTTGCAGGAACCCGATAATTTTGAATTGCTGAGCCAGCTTGGCCACATTTACCTGAATGTCGAGCATTATGAAAAGGCTGAAAAAGTATTCCGGAAAGCAACCAAGATGCAGCCGGATAATGCGGATGTTATGGTAGATTTAGGAACGGCGCTGCGGGGAATCGGGCAATATGACCAGTCCTTGCAAACACTGATCGATGCCACCGGAAAATTCCCCCTCTACCCAAACGGATGGCTGCAATTAGCGGTTCTGTACCGCTTTAACCTGAAAGACAATGAAAAGGCGCTGGAAAATTTCCAACGGTTCCTGCTGCTGGACAACCAAAGCGAAATGATTCCCAGGGTAAAGCAGGAGATCGAGCGGATTAAAGCGGAAATGAATCTGTAAACGCCCTGAAAAAAAGTTTACCCGAGCATTTTCATTGATAGGTACGAAAAAGGGAGTCACAACTTGGAAAAAACCCTTCAATTGCAAATTCCTATCCTGCTTCCGGAAGTGGAAGATGAAAAAGACCAATGCGTAGAGCGTTTGTTAGAGCGTATCCGCGCCCACCGGGGGATTGTAAAAGCCCATATCGAGCGGCAGAACGGCGAGGCGCTCTTTTGCCTGCATTTTGACCCGGGATTTCTTTCCATTGAGAAAGTGCGCCGGATTGCCGAGCAGGAGGGGGCCGCGGTCTCCAACCGTTTCCGGCATCTCTCCCTGCACATCACCGACATGGATTGCGGCGACTGCGCCGCCAGCATCGAACACATCATAGGCCGGGTAAAGGGCGTTCTGAATGTTTCCGTGAATTACGCCACCGAAAAGCTGTGGGCCGAGTATGACAGCGGCCAAATCGGCGAAGCGGAGATTGTTGCCCGGGTGCGGCAACTTGGCTACCGGATTGAAGAACCGAAGAAAAAAAAGAACTGGTTTCAGGCGCACAAGGAACTGGCCCTGTCCATTCTTTCCGGGATATTTCTGGCGACCGGGTTCTTTGGAGAATTATGGCTTGGCCTGCCGCAAACCGCCGCACTTATTTTGTACGTGCTGGCTTACATGACCGGCGGCTACGACGCCACCCGTCACGGCCTGAAAGCGGCGCTGCGTTTACGGTTCGACATCGATTTTCTGATGGTGGTGGCGGCCCTTGGCGCGGCGGTGCTGGGAGAATGGGCGGAAGGAGCCTTGCTGCTCTTCCTGTTTAGCTTTGGCCACGCCCTGGAACACGCGGCCACAGACAAGGCTCGCAATGCCATCCGCGCCCTGGGAGAATTAACTCCCAAAACCGCCCGGGTCTCCCGCAATGGGAAAGAGATGGAAATCCCCGTGGAAAAACTGCTGCGCGGAGATGTGGTCGTCATCAAGCCCGGGGAACGGATTCCGGTGGACGGCCTTATCCGGGAGGGCAACTCCGCTATCGATGAAAGCCCCATTACCGGGGAAAGTGTGCCGGTGGAAAAGCAGGAAGGAGAACCGGTCTTTGCCGGAGCCGTCAACGGCAACGGCGCCTTGATTGTGGAAGTTACCCGGCTGGCCAAAGACACCACCCTGGCCCGTATTGTGCAAATGGTCGAGGAAGCCCAGAGCCAGAAATCCCCCACCCAGCTATTCACCCAAAAATTTCAGCGCGTGTTTGTCCCGGCAATCCTCATCGGGGTGCTGCTGATGATCTTTCTCCCCCCCCTGGCCGGATGGCTGAATTGGAGCGCCGCCTTTTTGCGGGCCATGGCGATTCTGGTGGCCGCCTCCCCCTGCGCCCTGGCAATTGCCACGCCGGCAGCGGTTCTTTCCGGAATTGCCCGGGCAGCCCGGAATGGCGTGCTCATCAAGGGAGGCGCGCACCTGGAAAATTTAGGGAATATCCGGGCCATCGCTTTCGATAAAACCGGCACGCTCACCGAGGGCCGTTTGCAGGTAACCGATGTGGTTCCGCTGAATAATATGGCCGAAGAAAACCTGCTGCGGGTGGCCGCCGCCGCGGAAAGCCGCTCCGAGCACCCCCTGGCCCAAGCGATTGTTGCCGAAGCGGAAACGCGCGGAATCAACTATCTTCCTCCCGAAGACCTGGAAGCCTTTCCCGGAAAAGGAATCCGGGCAAGGGTGGAGGGGCAGCCGGTGTGGATCGGCAATGCCCGCCTGTTCACCGATTCCCCCGGCGAGAATTTTCCCCGGGAGATCGCCCGCATTACCCATGACCTGGAACGCGCCGGGAAGACCACTATGATTGTCAAATCGGGAGACGCCTTCCTGGGAATTATTGCCCTGGCGGACCGACCCCGGGAATCCGCCGCAAGTATGATTGAGAAACTGAAAGCCCTGGGAATAAAAGCGCTGCTGATGATCACCGGGGACAACGAGCGGGTCGCCAAAGCAATCTCGGCACAAGTGGGAGTCACCGACTTTTACGCCGGCCTGCTGCCCGAGGAGAAAGTGGAGACGGTGGAAAAGCTGCTGGAACGCTACGGCGGCGTGGCCATGGTCGGGGATGGGGTAAACGACGCCCCGGCGATGACCCGGGCCACCGTGGGGATTGCCATGGGCGCCGGCGGCTCGGATGTCGCCCTGGAAACCGCCGATATCGCCCTGATGGCTGATGATCTCTCCAAACTGCCCTTTGCGGTGGCGCTCAGCCGCCAATCGCGGCGGATTATCAAACAGAACCTGATCGTTTCCCTGGGGGTGATTGCCCTGCTGCTTCCGGCAACTATGCTGGGGGTAGCCGGTATCAGCATCGCTATTATTTTTCACGAAGGCAGCACCCTGGTGGTGGTCGCCAATGCCCTGAGGCTGCTCAAGTTCAAAGCATGACGCCTACAGGCGTCCCGGGATGGGAGTTCTCTAACAACCCGAAAATGGGAGTGCTGAGTATGCAGATTTTGAATACCGTGAGCATTTCGCTGCTTTTAATCGGTTTTCTTTACGCCTCCAGTGTTAAAGAGAAACATATGAATACCGGTGTGGAATACGGGATGCAGGGGGAGTTTAAGGCCGCCAAAGGGGAATTCGAAAGAGCGCTGCAACTGGACGCCTACGACGAGCTTGCCCGGGAAAACATGCGCATCATCGAAGATGTTTTCCGGGGAAAAATCAAGGAGCGAACCGCGCTGCACATGTTTAAAGCAGCTTTCCTGGCCCGCAACAGCAAGTTCGATGATGCACTCAGCGAGGTTCAGCGGGCAATCGGCATGGACCCGCAATATGCCGGCGTTTATAATCTCCAGGGAGTTATTTACGCCGGCGGGGGATTCCCCCAACAGGCTGTCCGGGAATTTGACCGGGCGGTGCAGATCGACCCGGCTTATGCGCTGGCGTATTTTAATCGCGGGAATGTATATTACAATCTGGAGCAATACCCCCGGGCTATCGCCGATTTTACCAAAACAATAAAATTGCAGCCTGATTTTGCGCTGGCCTACAACAATTGCGGTAATGCCAGCGAAGCCTCCGGCCTTTTTAATCACGCCCTGGAGGAGTACAGCACCGCCGTCAAACTGTTTCCGGGGCTGGCCCTGGCCTATTACAACCGGGGGCAGATGTACGCCTGGCAAGGCCAGTACCGGCAGGCTTTTTCCGATTTTAAGCAGGTGATCGAGATCGACCCGGAATTTGCCCCGGTGTACAACAACCGCGGCGCTCTTTATGCACAGCAGGGTTTATACGAAGAAGCGCTGGCGGATTTTAACCGGGCCGTCGAGATCGATGCGGAGTTTGCCCTGGCGTATTTTAACCGCGCCAATGTTTACCAGGCCCGGGGATATTACTGGGAATCCATTGCCGATTTCAGTAAAACGGTTGAATTGACTCCGCAGGACGCCGCCGCATACTACAACCGCGGCAATAGTTACGCAACCCTCGGACTCGATGCGCAAGCGATTTCCGACTACACCCGGGCGCTGGAAACAGACCCGGCCTTTGCCAGCGCCTACCTCAACAAAGCCCTGCTCAGCGAGAAGGCCGGTCGAATGGAGGAGGCGCTCCGGGCTTACCGGGGCTTCCTGCAA